>DATGQR010000198.1:0-9228 GCA_035304105.1 Thermomicrobiales bacterium
TCTCGTCCGGGCGCACCAGCCTGGCCGAGGTCGTTGGCGACGCCGGGATCATCATCGAGCCGGAGCCGCGCGCGATCGCGGAAGCGATCGTCCGGCTGGGCAACGACGCCGCGTTGCGCCGGGAACTGTCGGAGCATGGCCTTGAGCGGGCGCGCCTGTTCTCCTGGGAGCGGACCACGGCGCAGACGCTGGACGCCTACTGCGCCGCGCTGGGCGCGCCGGTTGGGGCTCGCTGATGCGCGTCTTGATGCTCTCCAAGGCGCTGGTGACCGGTGTCTACCAGAAGAAAGTCGAGGAGCTTGCCCGGCTCCCCGGCGTCGAGCTGTGTCTGATCGTGCCACCCTCGTGGCACGAGAATCGCGTCGGTGAGCTGCCCTTGCAGCCGATGTACACCGACGGCTACGAACTCATCGTCGAGCCGATGCGCTTCAACGGCCACCACCACATCCACTACTACCCCGGGCTGGGCAAGCGCATACGCGAGTTCCGGCCTGACATTGTCCACATCGACGAGGAGCCGTACAACTTCGTGACGGCCCACGCCACCCGGCTGGCCCGGCGCGCTGGCGCGAAGACGGTCTTCTTCGCCTGGCAGAACATTTACCGGCGCTACCCGCCACCCTTCCGCCTGCTGGAGCGCTACAACTACCGGGCGGCCTCGGCGGCGATCGTCGGCAACCGCGACGCCGGCATAGTGCTGCGGCGCAAGGGTTACCGCGGCCCGATCGCGCTGATCCCGCAGTTCGGGGTCGACCCGCAGATCTACCGTCCCGATGAGAAGCGCCGCCGGCCGATGGATGGTCCGGTGATCGGCTACATCGGCCGGGTGGTGGAGGAGAAGGGACTCGACACGCTGCTCGACGCCCTGGCGCAGGTGCCGTCGCGGCCGGCGCTGCGGATCGTCGGCGGCGGCGACCAGCGGGTGAGCCTGGAGATGCGCGCCGAGCGGCTTGGCATCCGCGACCGGGTGCGCTTCGAGGGCGCCGTGCCGCCGGAGCGCGTGCCGGAGCTGCTCAACCAGCTTGATATCCTGGTGCTGCCCTCCCGGACGCGCCCTAACTGGAAGGAGCAGTTCGGGCGCATCCTGGTCGAGGCGATGGCGACGGAAGTGGCGGTCGTCGGCTCCGACTCCGGCGAGATTCCGAACGTGATCGGCGATGCCGGGCTGGTCTTCCCCGAGGGCGACGCCGCCGCGCTGGCGGCCCACCTGCGCGCCCTGATCGAAGACCCCGCCGAGCTACGCGAGCGGCAGCAGGCCGGGCGAGAGCGCGTGCTCGCGCGCTTCACCCAGGAGCAGATCGCTCGGCGCACCTGGGAGCTGTACCGTCATGTCTTGGGTGAACATGCCGCCGGCGATTGTGAGGACGAGGATGGCTGAGCGACGGGTGCTGGTACGGACCCTGGCGGCGCGCATCCTGGAGCCGGGGCCGGTCGCGCTGCTGACCTCGCGCTACCGCTCGGCCGAGAACGTCATGACCGTCGCCTGGATGATGGCGGTCAGCCTCGACCCGGCGGTCGTCGCCGTCGCGATCCACCCGGAGCGCTTGAGCCACGAATACGCCGGGCGCAGCGAGTTCTTCGGCCTGAACATCCCGACCGCGGATCTGCTGGCGGCCGTGCACCGCTGCGGCATCGAGTCCGGCCGGGACGGGGACAAGTTTCAGCGCGCCGGACTGACGCCGATCGACGCCCTGGAGATTGAAGCGCCGCTGATTGAGGAGTGTGTCGCGCACATCGAGTGCGGCGTCATCGAGCGCCTGAGCTTCGGGGACCACGACCTGTTCATCGGCGAGGTCCTTGCCGTTCAGGCCGACGACGAGGCGTTCGACGAGCGCTGGATGGTTGAGGTCGACGCCGGGCAAGTGCTCCACCACCTGCGCGCCGACTACTACGCCACACTCTCCAGGCCCTACCGGGTGCGACTCGATGAGGAAGAAGAGTAGCGCCTCAAAGCCCGGGGCTTCCGTAACGGACGTTCCGCGCCCGGCCGGCGCTCAGCAAGGATCGCTCTTCATTTGCCACTTGACGTAAGCGGCTTGCGTGCAACGGGCGCCGTACGCTCTCTAGCTGCCCCACGACCGGGAGCGCGTTGACTCAGCTCAGGAGCCGGATGATGCGCTCGTCGATGGGGCCGGTGCGGCGCAGGACGCCGGCGCGGTGGTAGAGGGTGATGAGTCCCTGGGTGGCCGCGTCGCTCAGCTCGAAGCGCAGGCCATCGTAGACGTCGACTACCAGCTCGCGGTCGATGCCGTGATCGCGGGAGATGTTGCGGCGCAGCATGCGGCGCTGCTTGTCGGCAGCCTCCAGACAGGTTCGCAGCGCGCGGACCTGGACGACCAGCTCGTCGCGGTTGTCGGTGACCATGGCGGCCGGGGCGATGCAGACGTGAGAGACGAAGGGCGTGTCGGTCAGCAGGAACCAGGCGCGGCCCAGGTCCTCGTGGTAGTGCTCCTCGTCGATCGAGGGCAGCAGCGCGTCGGCGTCCTCGGTGATCAGGATGCTCTCCGGCCCGACCTCGGCCGCCTCGTCGGTCCAGCCGCTGATCTCGATGCCGTAGAAGGTCGGGATGACGATCTCGGCCAGCGCGCGACCGGACAGCGAGACGCCAGGCGTCGCGACCGTGGCCCGCGTGATCTCATCGGGCCGCTCGGCGGTCACCATCGTCAGCAGCGAGATCTGGTCCGCCGCGACTGCGAAATCGCGCAGGATGACTGATTGTTCGAGGGCCGGGGTAGCGAGCAGGGAGTCGACGATGGCGAGTCCCTGGTGACTCCTGACGTCACTGGCGCTGGGCGACTCAACGATCTCGACGGGAACCCCGGGCTCGACCCAGCCGCTCTCGACCGGCATCCAGAACGGTGCTGTGCCCAGGCGGCGCTCAATCAAGATTGTCATTGCGGTCCATCGCTCGCTCTCATGCGGGTAGTGTACTTCGCCATCCCTCGATCGGGCAGCGACGGCCATCCACTGCGGCGACCACGAGATCTCGCGCGGTTCTGACTCTTGCGTTTCAGGGTGCGTTGTGTATTGTGGACGGTATGGCCCGATCGTGGGTAATTCACATACAGATGGGATGGCACGCCATGGCCTCACTCGCGGATGCGTTGCTCGACCAGATTACCGGCGCTGCGCAGTCCAGCGGCCAGAACAGCCCGATACCCCTGAACCAATCGGCGGTGCAAGATGGCCTCTCCGCCGCAATTCCCCTGCTGATGACCGCGCTGAGCCGCAATGCCGAAACGCCAGAGGGCGCCGCGTCGCTGCATCAGGCGTTGCTCGCGGACCATGACGGCAGCGTCATCGACAACCTGCCGGCCTATCTCCAGCAGCCGGATCTCAACGATGGCGAGGGTATTCTGAAGCACGCGCTGGGCGACAAGCGCGACGCCGCCCAGCTCGGCATCTCACAGACGACCGGGCTGGACATGGACACCGCCGCGCAGCTGCTCAAGTTCGCCGCGCCGCTGGTGCTCGGTATGCTGGCCAAGCAGCAGCGCAGCAATCAGCTCGGCCCGGATGGGTTGTCGGACATGCTGCGCGAGGAGCGCTCTCGTGAGGCCCAGAGCAAGCCGGACTTGATGGGTTCGCTCTCCGGCCTACTCGACATGGACAAAGACGGCAACGTCATGGATGACCTGCAGGGCCTGGCCGGCAAGCTCTTTGGCCGTCGCAACTGACGCACGGTCGAACGCCGCCTGCTCCCGCCGGCAACGCTCCCAGGCGCTATCTGGACCTCTGACCGTCGCCCCGTCGCGGATGGTGTAGGCTGTGCCGTCCGGACCCGGGCAGGTGGAGAGGATGGTGGCGCGTGACGACCTTGTTGACCGGCGGTAACGGCTGGGTGCCGAGCTTCGTGCTGCGGCGGCTGGCGCGGCGCGGCGAGCGGGTGATCTCGTATGACCTGATGGAACCGGACCAGGCGCTACGCGACCACCTGGGCGACGCGATCGAGCAGGTCGTCTTCGAGCGTGGTGACGTAACCGACGCGGCCCGGCTGCGCGAGGTCGCCGAGAAGTATCAAGTGGACAAGCTGATCCACGCGGCGGCGATCACCCCGCGGCTGCACCGCGAGCAGGCCGAGCCGGCACGCATCATCGACGTCAACATGATGAGCACGGTGCATTGCCTGGAGCTGGCCCGGGAGTCTCCCCAGATCACGCGCGTCGTCTACATCTCGTCCTGCGCCGTCTGGGGTTCCGGGCACGACACCGAGGTGCTGGATGAGGATTCGCCCAGCCATGCAACGGGTCTCTACGGCATCCTCAAGCACACCTGCGAGCGTATCTGCCGCCGCTATGCCGAGCTGTTCGGGATCGACGTTGTCTCGGTGCGCCCGGCCAACGTCTACGGTCCGATGGAGAGGGTCACACCCGGGTACACCGGCGCGACCGAGCTACGCGAGATGTTGCGGATCGCGGCGGCCGGCCAGCCGATCCTGATCAACAGCCTGGAGGGGCCGTACCTCGATTGGACCTATGTTGAGGACATCGCCGAGGGCATCGAGCGCGCCTGGGCAACGCCGAATCTGCCGCACGACGTCTACTCGATCACCTGCGGTCGGCTCTACTCGATCGGTGACATGCTGGCGGCCTTCAAGCGCCACTGGCCGGAGCTGGAGTACCGCGTCGTGCCGGAGGATGAGGCGACCTACATCGTCTCCGGCGCGCCGCCCGGCCCGGTGCCGAGCAATGCGCGGATCAAGCAGGACTTCGGCTGGGCGCCCTCAACCTCGCTCGATGACGGCGTGCGCGAGTACATCGAATGGATCAGGACGTACGGCCCTCAGTAGCGGGGCGCGACCTCGATCTGCACCCGGCGATCCGCTCGTAATGGCCCGAACCGCGTTGTGAATAACCGAGTTGCATACTGGAGCCGCGGTTGCATAGCTCCGTGGGGGATGAACGCGCGGGCCAGTCTGATGCATCTTGCGGAGTCGGCGCGTAGTGATGATCCCGGCGCCAGCAGCAACCATGCAACGTGTGACGCCGGGAAGGTGTGGCGGGACTAGTCCAGCCCGATTGCGTTGATGTGCTCGGGTGCGATCTTGAGGGTGACGCGCACTTCACCTGGCTGGCGGAAGGGGTAGGTCTCTTCGCCGAGGTATTTCTGGGCGAGCTGGTCGATCAGTTCGTCGGCGCCATCGGTCGTCATCTCGACCACGCGGCCGCGGATGTTCGCCACGCGCCAGGCGTCGTTGGGGTCGACGACGTTGACGGCCACGCGCGGGTCGCGTTCGACGTTGCGCGCTTTCTGGCGGTCCTGGCTGGTGTTGACGAGGATATGCTCGCCGTCGGTCGCGATCCAGACCTGGGTGATGTGTGGCGAGCCGTCCGGCATCAGCGTGGCGATCTGGGCGAAGGCGGGCTCGTTCAGGAGCTTCATGAGTCCCGGGGAGATAGTATCCGGCATAGCAACCTCCTGGAGTGATTGATCCGGGGCGTGTTCTCTGGTGGGGCCAGCTCGAGATACCTCGCTCGCACCGCCGACCGCGTGCGCGGGATGCGGGCGTTGGTAGGCAAGTCTACATACTTTCGGTTAGTGGGATGGGGCGAGTGGCGTGGACCGTCTCATCACTCAACGGAACCGGTGGCCGATCCCCCGGGGGCGTCCCTACGGGAGTGTGCGGCGCGAGTTCAGAGGCCGGCCCCTCTGACTGGATATATGAAAGACCATATCCAGGTCAGCCGGTGCCTCCCTGGGTTGGAGGCACCGATTAGTCCGGCTGGAACTGGGGGTAGGAGCCCCAGATCTGGAAGTTGTCGGCCTTGGCGCGCATGCGCTCCAGGACGGCGCTGATGTGCTCGTCGAGACGGTGACCCTCGATGTCGATCAGGAAGTAGTACTGGCCGAGGACCGTCTTGTCCGGGCGGCTCTCCAGCTTGGTCATCTGAATGCCGTCGGCGGCCAGCTCGTCGAGCACGTTGTAGAGCGAGCCGGGCACGTTCTGCGGCGTGGTGATTGCCAGCGAGGTCTTGTCGCGGCCGGTCGGCGGGTGGTCGCGCTCGGCCAGGGCGATGAAGCGTGTGGCGTTGTTGGGGAAGTCCTCGATGTTGCGCGCCAGGATCGCGCCGCCGGAGCGCTCGGCGGCCCGGGCGGTCCCGATGGCGGCGTGGGTCGTGTCGCCCTCCTGGACGACTTGCTCGACGGCCAGCGCGGTGCTGAGCGCGGCGTGCTCGTGGGCGTCCGGCAGGACCCGACTCAGGAAGCGCCGGCACTGCCCCAGGGCCTGCGGATGACTGTGGACGTGCTGGATCTCGGTGATCTTCGCGCCGGGCGGGCCGATCAGGCAGTGATGGACGGGCACGACGACCTCGCGCTGGATCTGCAGGTGGGTCTCGTGGATCAGCAGGTCGAGCGTGGTGCTGACCGAGCCTTCGAGGGAATTCTCGATCGGCAGGACCGCGAGGTCAGCGACGGCGGTCTCGACGGCGGAGATGAGCGCCGGAAAGTTGGAGAAGGGGATCAGCTCGTCACCTTCCTCGGCGACGAGTTGCGCGGCTTCCTCGCTGAACGTCCCAGGTGGTCCCAGATATGCGATCTTCATGCATGCTCCGACATTCACTCACAGGCGATCCCGCGACTCGCAGTATAGACGAGCGCGGCAGGTCTCGGCTCGTGTTGTGGGCGAGGGCGTGGATTGGCGGCCGGGGCCGGGTCTAGCGCTCGTACGGCTCGTCGATATCGGCCTCTGCGACCTCGTCTACGTCGTCATTGTCGTACTCGTCGTCAAAGGCCTCGTCCTCGTCGTAGACCTCATCGACGTCGTCCTCATCGATGTCGTCATCATCGACCCAGTCCTCGTCGTCTTCCTCGTCCTCGTCGGAGAAGATGGCGCGGACCTGAGCGGCTTTGCCGGCACGTTCGAGGGTGGGCGGCTTGACGGCGATGAACTCGATCTCCATGCCGATGTCGATCTCTTCCCAGGTGACGTTGGTGAGATCGGTGAGGTGGAAGAAGTACTCCAGGTCGTCGTCGGAGCGGATGAAGCCGAAGCGGCGGTCGTCCTTGATCTCGTAGATGGTACCGGTCATGGTCTGGTGCTGCTCGACGACTGGCTCTGCCGGGCTGTAGCGCGAAGCCGGCGGGCGGATCTCGGGGCGCCGGTAGTCTTCCTGGTGGCGCTCGGCGTGGATCCGGCGGCACTCGTCGCAGAAGAAGGGCTGGTGGCGGCGCGGCCGGTAGGTGGTCCAGACCAGGCGGTCGCCGACGTGGTACTCCGACTGGCAGACGAGCTGGCGGGGCTCGTAGCGCAGCTCGATGTCGGAGATCATGTCGTTGAGCCAGAGGATGTCGACGTCCTTGATCCTGCGGGCGTCGAAGGGGTCGGCGTAGTCCTGCGAGCAGCTGCCGCGGATGCTGGCGATGGCCACGCGCTTGCCGAGCCTGCGGACATGCTGGAGGACGGGCACGTAGTCCTGGTCGCCGATGATGACGATGGCGATGTCGTAGACCTGCGGGATGGCGGCGTAGTAGAGCATCGAGGCCGCCAGGGCGATGTCGACGCATTTCTCGCGCGGCTCGAAGGGATCGGACGGGTCGCGGTCGTGCGAGCGGATGCGCCGGCCGCGGAAGTCGATCGGGAACAGCTCGACCTCGTAGTGGTGCTCCTCCTTGAGGAGGTTGAAGAAGTCCAGCCGCCGGCGCACGGATTCGAAGTCGACCGGGTCGTAGTTGTCCGGGATACTGGCGAAGAGATTGGTGCGCACGATGTCGAGATGCGACAGATTGAGCTGATCGGCGACGCGGTTGCTGACCGCTTCGGGCAGGAGTCCGTAGTCGATCTGCAGATCCGGTTTACCGTAGTCGGTGGCGAGCTTGGCGGTATTGGCGTACAGCCAGGACCCATCGATGAATATCATGACTTTCGTCATCAGGAGACTCCTGCGTATTTCTTTAACCTGGGCATAGGCCCGCAATATGTACTGGCATCTCCAAGTGCCGGCCCGTCGATACCGGCGATCTAAGAGTGGCTATGGCTGCAGTCTAACACTGCGTGAGGGAGGTCAGTCACGGTACGCGCGGGCAAATCGCGACATGACCGGGGCTCCCAGCCGCGCGGCGAGCCGGCGGTCGAGCTCGTCGTTGTCGGTGCGGCCGCGGTGCGTCAGCCGGTAGACCTCGGCGCGGTCGCCGAGCTCGTCGAGCAGCGGATCGCACCATTCGTCATCGTCTACGGCCAGGATCACGTGGGCGTCGATGCTCGCGGCGTGATACAGCGGGTCGAAGAGCGCGAGGGTGGCCTCGACGTCATCCTGATCGTCGGGGTTGGCGCGCAAATAGTCGTTGACCTCCTCGATCGGGTAGGCGCTCGTCGTCGCGCGAGCTTCGGCGAGCCGGTAGAACAGCAGGTCGTCGATTACGACCGTGCCGAAGCCACCGCGCCGGGCCGCCACGATCAGCGCCAGATCGTCGCCCTGGATGGCGACTCGCCCGGTGTCGACGGCAGGGTGGCTCAGCAAGTACTCGGCGCCGCGCAGGCAGTCGGCGGCGATGCCACGGAAGGCGTACTGCTCCGGGTCGTCGATGCCCTCGGTCAGCAGGCCCGGATAGGCGGCGGAGTAGGGCTGGTCGGCCAGGCGCTGGCCACGATGCATGATCTGCAGGCAAACGTAGCGCATGCGGTCGTTGTAGTCGGGGATGTGGTTGACACTGCCGTACCAGGGCGTGAGGTAAAGGGCCGGGAAGGGGCCCTCGCCGCGCGGGACGCTGAGGTAGCCGAAGATGCGATACGGTCCGATGCTGGTCAGGCGCAGGCCGTAGAGGATTGCATGCTCGTTGGAGCGCAGCGGGATCTCTTCGATCAGCGGCCGCGCCGGGATCGCCTCTAGCTCGGCGTCGATGTTCTCCCAGTAACCGTCGAAGTTTGGTGGGCGCATGCCTGCTCCTATCCGGCCGTCGTCCCGGCCCGCTCGCCGCCCGGCCGCAAGTGCCTCGCCAGGAACTCCTGAACGCGTGGTATCTCCCAGTAGGCCCCGGCGTCGTGCGCGCAGTGCTCGTGGGCGTGCAGGTCGACCTGGCAGTTCTTCATGGCCCGCACCAGGGCGTAGCCCGTCTCCGGCGGGCAGACGTCGTCTTCCAGGCCGATGTAGACGTGCATTGGGCAGGAAACCAGCGGGGCGAAGTTGATGCAGTCGAAGTAGCTGACCGTCTCGGTCACCAGCTCGCGGTGGTCGGGGTGCATCCTCAGGTAGTCGTTGATCTCCTCGTAGGGGTTGGAGTGGGTCAGGC
>DATGQR010000199.1:0-7078 GCA_035304105.1 Thermomicrobiales bacterium
GCGCCGAGCATGTAGAGCCGGTCCTGAAGGTAGTCGTGGCCCACGTCGATGTAGATCGTCACCAGGTTCGGATTGTGGGTGGCGTCGGAGTAGGGCAGCGACGTGTAGCCCTTGTTCGGGATGAAGGGCGGCGCGTCGTAGGCGTCGCCTTTCGAGGCCCGGTAGCGGCGCGCCCGGTAGATGATCTCATCGAGCCGCGCTGAGAGCGGCCAGGTCGTGGCCAGGGCGCGGCGCAACTCCTGCGCGTCTGGGGCCGCGTCCTCGCTCTCAGTCCCCAGAGGCAGGGCCGCGACCTCGGCGACCGTGCGGATGCCGTTGCGGCGCAGGGCGCTACGGTCATGTGCGGTCAGGTGAGGGATCAGCGAGACGTCGTCGCGCTCGGCGGCCCGGCGCATACAGTACTCGTTGTAGATGCAGCCGTCGCACTTGGCCTCCAGGTGGTACTCGACCTCGTCAAACGGCAGTCTGGCTATCCGCAGGGCCACCGATTCGTCGCCGGTCACCAGATCCTCGACGATCTCGGTATAGGTCTCGCGGTCCTCCACTCGCTCCAGCAGCCCGTTTTCCAGTCCGAAGAACTGCCGGGCCGCCTCGCGCTGGCGCTCCATCTCGGCCCGCTCGTCGTCGCTCATCTCGTTGTCGGTGTGGCGCGGGCCGCGGAAGATCACGCCGGTCTGGATCTCGTGATGGGCGATGCCGTGCTCGCGGAAGATCTCTTCGAGCATCAGCGTGTAGATTGCCACCTGCAGGTGGTGCTCCAGCCGGTCTGCCCGGGAGCTCTTGATGTCGGCCAGGAATGCCCGGAGCGCGCCGTCGGTCCCCCGCCAGAGCTTCAGGACGTCGACGTCGCCCCGCAGCTGCCAGGCGCCCAGGCGCGCCGTGATGCGCGGTTGGGCCAGGATGAGCGTCTCGCCCGGCTCCAGCGCTTCGATGTAGGCGATGACGCGCTCGTTGTCCGGGTCCCGGCGGTTGCCGCCAGGGGCGTCCCTGTCCAGGCGGACGGTGCGGTAGACCCGGCTGATGGCCTCGACGGTCGCCTGCTCGAAGGCGTCGCCCTCGCGGCGCAGCATCGGCGGGATGGTCAGCGGGACGACGTCGTTGGCGCGCAGGAACTCCTCGCCGTAGGCGCGCTGGTGGAGCCGCAGGCGCAGGTAGCGCTGGCATTGCCGGTGGCTGATGAAGCGCGCCACGTCGGTCGGCGCCAGCTTGAGGTCGTTGAGTGGCACGTGCAGCGTGCGCCAGGGCTCTTCGGGCGAGTGCGTGGCGGAGTCGGTGGTCGGGGCAGTCATCAAACATCCTCGGGGCGTGAACGAGTTGCCAGCAAGTGAGTCGTGCATCTAGGATAGCCGATCCGGGTGTGTACGGACATGGCTGACGCGTCCCGGTTCAGGTTGGGAAACCCGGCTGGCCGCGCTCGATCGCCTCCCGCGTCGCCCGAATCATCCTTCCCAATGGCAGGCCGGCGAAGGGGAACACGATCGCCGCTCCGGTACCCGCGAACGCGGCCGCCACTGCCTCCCGGTAGCGCCGCCCGCCCAGAGCGACCACGACCGGCCAGCGATCGAGCCGCTGCTCGCGGGCCTGGCAGCGGAGTTCTTCGGTCGCGATTGGCCCGGACGCGCGGCGGTTGAAGCTGACGTCGTAGGGTCCGGGGATGATGAAGTCGGGGGCGATGAAGCCATACTTCGCGCTGAGGATCAGCCAGGACGCGCCGAAGCGCTCGGCGTACGCGCGGTTTACTCGGAAGGGATAGCCGGTGTAGGCGTCGCGGGCCGGTGTCGGGCCGGCCTCGGGCTGCCGGTCCCACAGCTTGGCGCTGCCGCAGGGTACGATGACCAGGGCGTCGCCGGGCTTGGTCTGTGCGGCGTCGGGCACCGGGCCAGCTCCTCACGCGCGCGACGGGACGGGCATGCAGATTGTAGCCGGGCTCAGTCTCAGGAACCTTAAACCGCGGGTCTGGGACCCGCGCTCACAGCACCACCTTCCCGATTTGCGGGCCGTGATGGTCTCCTACGCCGAGTTTGACGAGTTTCCGGCCAAGCGCCGCCAGGCGATGGAGCTTGGCCTGCGAGCCTTCCTGGGCGTGCCGGAGGGCGTACGCATCTACCTCGACAACGGCTCGTTCAGCTTCGCCCGGCGGGGCCGTCAGGTGGATGTCGCGGCCTATGAGGAGTTCGTCACCGTGGCAAGGCCGGATTGGTGGCCGGTGCCTCAGGACTTCATCCCCGCGCCGTCGATGAGCCGCGCCGAGGTCGAGGAGTGCTTCCGGCGCACGATGGCGATGAACCGCCGTGCCGCCTGCCGTCCCGAGATCCCCGTCATCCACATTGGGCCGCTGCTCGGCGACTACCTGGCGGCGCTCGAAGCCGACGAGCGGCTGGCGGCGCGGGCCGATCTTGGGTTGGGTGGGATCGTCCCGAACCTGCTGCGCGCCCCGAAGGCCTTGCCCTACCGGGAAATCCTCGATGGGCTACGCGTCGCGCGCGAGCGGCTGGCTGGCAAGCGCATCCACCTCTTCGGCGTTGGCGGGATCGCGACGCTGCACCTCGCGGCGCTGCTGGGGATCGACTCGGCCGACTCCAGTGGCTGGCGCAACCGCGCGGCGCGGGGCATCGTCCAGCTCCCCGGTCACGGCGACCGCAGCGTCGCCAACCTCGGTAGCTGGCGCGGCAGGGAGCCGAGCCTCGAGGAGTGGGCCGAGCTGGAACGCTGTCGCTGCCCGGCCTGCCGGACATACGGACCAGAAGGGCTGCGTCAGACGAAGATCGCGGGCTTCTGCAACCGCGCCACCCACAACCTCTGGACGCTCCTCGAAGAGGGCAAGCTGATCCGAGCGCACCTGCGCGCCGGTAGCTACGTTGATTGGTACGCCGGCCACATCCGAAACTCGATCTACCGTCCCCTGATCGAGCACGTCGTTGATGGCTGCCGGCAGTCGCCGATCACCGAAGTGCCGGGCTCGCCGTCTGGCCGTGGAGATCGGCGCTAGGTAGGCGTCAGGCCGGACTGCTGGTTCGCCGAGTCCGCTACAGGTCGGCCGCGGAGAGTTCATCGGCGCCGCGCAGGGCGGGCACGCGCGCGAAAGTCAGCGCGATCAGCAGCAGCGCCGCGATGCAGGCCAGCGATGTGGCCAGCGGCGCGCCGGTGATCTCGGCCAGCAGGCCCAGCGGGAGCTGGCCGATCGGCAGCAGGCCCCAGGTGATCTGGTTGACTGCCAGCACCCGGCCGCGGATGGCGTCGTCCGAACGCAGCTGCAGGATCGTCTGGTTGGTGGCCAGGAAGCCGGCGCTGAGCGTGCCGGATAACAGCAACAGGATCCCGGCCGGTACCACCCACGGCGTCCAGGCGAAGACCAGCACCAGGACCGCCCAGGCTGAGATCAACAGCACCTGTGCGCCAGCCGCCGAGGTTAATTCGCGGCGGGCGGCTACCAGCAGCGCCCCGCCGACCGAGCCAATACCGATGCCGGTCATCAGCACGCCCAGGCCTCCCGAGCCATAACCTAGCTCGTCGCGCACGAAGACCGGCATCAGGTTGATGTAGGGCATGATCAGCACAGTCCCGATCGTCGCCAGGAGAATCGTCCCCAGCAGCGTCGGATCACGGCGGACGTAGACCAGCCCCTCGGTGATGCTGGCAAGCGCTGGGCCACGCTTGCCGGGGTCGCGCGGGCGGCTGGAAGGCAGGCGCAGCGTGCTGGCGAGCGCGAATATCTGCATGGCCGCGGCCACGGCGAACGTGCCGCCAGTGTCGACGACGGCGATCAGCGCGCCGGCGAGCGCCGGGCCGAAGATGCGCGTGGCGTTCTGCCCGGCCGAGTTGAGCGCGATGGCGTTGGCCAGGTCGCGCGGCTCGACTAGTCGCCCGATGATCGCGTGACGCGTCGGGAAGACGAACGACATGCTCGACCCGTAGAGGAAGGCCAGTGCCAGCATCGACCAGCGGTTCATCAGGTCGGCGTAGATCAGCCCTGAGAAAAGCGTCGCCGTGATCATCACGCCGATCTGGCCGCCCATCAGGACGTGGCGGCGGTCGAAATTGTCGACGACGACGCCCGCCGGCAGCGCGAAGAAGAGGATCGGGATGCCGCCAGCGAAACCGGCCAAACCCACCCAGAGCGGCGAGTCGGTCATTTCCAACGCCAGCCAGCCCAGGGCGACCTGGTACATCCAGAAGGCCGTGTTGGTGGCGAGCGTCCCGATCCAGAGCCAGCGGATCGCCGGGTAGATCCGCAGCGAGGCGAACATTCCGCCAGAATCCCGAGGCATTTCTCCGTTTGACGCGCTTGCCGGGGCTGGCTCTGTCCGCTCGCTCGTTTGGCTCATCTTCCGATCAATCTAGCGTGCGTTGATAGACATAACGGTGGCCGGTCATGCGCTGGCCCGAGAATTCGGGCGTCACCGTCACCAGCGTCCAGCCTTCTTCGGCCAGCCGGTGAACCTCGCTGAAGGCCGCCATCGCGTTTTGCTGGGTGAACTCGCGCTCGACGCCAACGCCCGGCTTGAGTTCGCCCGGCGTGCGGTAGTGGCCTACCGGCGGGTCCTGGAAGCTGGCGATCACGCGCTCGAGCTCCGCTTCCGTCGGGACGAAGACGCTGACGACCTGGTGCTTGCGGCCCAGCGCGGTCAGCAACTCCTCGATGATCCGGTTGGGCGGCGGGCGGTGGCGGGTCGTCGGCGAGACGTACTCCCAGAGCACCTTGCCGCCGTTCTCCGCCGAATCGATCAGGAACATTCCCGGCCGGGCGATGTTCCGGCCGCGCGGCTCGTTCTCGTGGAACGCGCCGTATGCCCGCGCGACTTCGGCGTCGGGATCGCTGAGCAGCATGTAGGGCAGATCCAGCCGCTCGCGCGTCTCCTTGTGATTCTCCGGCTCTTCATTGGCCACTGCGACGAACTCGACGCCCAGCCCGCGAATCTCCCAGTACGTGTGACGCAACTGCGCCAGATAGAGTCGTCAGGTAGGTCACCAGTTGCCCCGGTAGTGATGCATCAACAGGGGGCCGGTGCGCAGCAAGCGACGCAGGGTGACGTTGTTGCCGTCCTGGTCGCGAAGCTGGAAATCGGGAGCTTCCTTGCCGAGCACCGACTCGCGGTCCTCGAACGTGGATGGTCCTGGGAGCCATGCACCGATTGCGCTCAACTGAACCTCCATCCAACTTCGGTAAACACCCGGCCATGTTGCACGATCTGGGCTTTCGCTGCAACGTCTGGCATTCTTGGTGCGTCTCGTGGCCCCGTCGAAGGGAAAATTCACTGGTTAGTCAGATCGCGCCCGACCCAACGCTCTCCGCCTGGTTTCGGAGCGCGGCGCCTGACTGGCCGGATGCGGTCTTGCCGGCCTACGCTGGCGGCTCGATCGCCAACCTCGTCTCCTCCGCGCTCGACGCACTCGATGTGCCGCGCGTCGTTCGACCTGATGTCCTGCCGCCGGTCGACCCGGCGATCCTGCCGCCCCGGTTCGCGCATGGCGCGCGGGTCGTGATCCTGCTGGTCGTCGACGGGCTAGGGCTGCTCGCGCTGGACGCGGCCCGGGAGCGCGGCGACGTGCCCGGTCTGGCCGGCGCCCACCACGCGGCGACGCTCACATCGGTCTTCCCGCCGACGACGGCCGCGGCCACCACCAGCCTGCAGTTCGGCATCGCGCCGGCGACCCACGGCATGGCCGGCTACACGCTCTATTTCCCGGCTATCAAGCGCGTGGTCAACATGATCACCTGGCGGCTGGCTGGCTCGGAGCAGGACCCGACGCCGCCGCCTGACCCGCGCCGCATGCTGCGCCAGAGTAACGTCTTCAAGGTCGTGCAGCGCGCCGGGCTGGATGCCGGGATCGTCTCGAACATCTGGTTCGAACACTCGCCATTGACGATCGCTCAGGCCGAGGGCGTGCGCTATCGGGGCTACCGCACGGTGGCGGAATTTGCCCGCCGCCTCATGCGCGAGGTGGAGCGCCCGGGCAGGCGCTTTGTGTTCGCGTACTGGGACGGCTTCGACGCCCTGGGACATACCTGGGGCAGCGACAGCGACGTCTCCCGCCTGGAGCTCCGCCTGCTCGATCAGGCGTTGCGCGAGGGATTCTTTGAGCCGCTGGCGGAGTTGGGCGAGGACGTCGCCGTGCTCCTGACGGCCGACCACGGCCACACTCCGACACCGATCGAGGATCGTCTGTCGCTGGCCGATGTCCCGGGGCTGGTCCGGCACCTGGCGCACCGCCCAACTGGCGAGCCGCGCCAGCTGGGACTGCGCTTCGATGTAGACCCACATCCGTTCCGCCGCGCCATCCTGAAGCAGTGGCCCGGGCAGGTGGCTGTGGGCGACATGCGCGAGGCGCTGGCGGCCGGGCTCTACGGCCCGCCGCCCCATCACCCCGAGCTGGAGCAACGCCTGGGAGACACGTTGGTGCTGGCGCGCGGCAGCGCCGCCATCAACTTCCCCGGTGGCGCCTCCGGCAGCCGCGGCGGGCACGGCTCACTGAGCGCGGCCGAGATGCTCGTGCCGCTGCTGGGCTGGCGGTTTGGCGCGCGCTAGCTCGCCGCGGCGCTGAAGATGCGCTCCATGTATTGCTTGTCGGACGCGATCAGGTCATCGACGATCTTATCGATCGAGACACTGCCGGTGGAGGTGCTGTGCTCGCGCGTCCAGTCCTCGTCGCTGAAGTTGCGGAGCAGCGACAGGATCGCCTCGCGGGCCGTCCCGAACTCCGAGAGGAGCTGGCGCGAGCTGACTTTCGCCGCCTCGGCGTGCTCGATGATGTTGGCCTCATCGACGGTCACATCGGATTCGGCGAGGCTCATGGCGCGGATTTGCTGCGACATCTGGATCTCGTTGTTGCGCAGATCGGTCAAGGCCCGGTGCAAGGGGTCGTCAGGGGAATTGCCCCCCGGGGTATTGGTCAGCTTAGGCCGAACCTCCCAGTTCAGCTTGCGGACGGTCTGCACCAGTTCGTTGATCTTGTCTGCTTTTGCCACCCTGGCCTCCCCCAAAGAAAGTGACGTGTTACCGCACCCCGGCGCGGCCAGATGAGCCGGCCGCGCTCGACATGAATACCCCTCAACCGCTATATCTCAAGCAGCACACGC
>DATGQR010000200.1:0-7003 GCA_035304105.1 Thermomicrobiales bacterium
GCGGCTTCCAGCCAGCCGCGCGCATCCGTCGGGTCGGCGTGGCGCTGCAGCCGCCCGATGCGGTAATTTCGCCAGCCGGCAACGCGCGGATCTTCGTCGTCCAGAGCGAGCGCGTCGGCCGCGATCAGGCGCTCGGCCGCGGCTTGCCAGGCGTAGCCGCGCCGGGCGCGCTCGGCGGCGCGCTCCAGCCAGGCAGCCTGACGCGGGTCGCCGGCCTGCCCGAAGTGCCAGGCGACCTGATCGGGGTCAGGCCCGGTAGTACCTTCGATGGCCTCGGCAACGCGTCGATGGAATTGCCGCCGGCGTGGCGGGGAGATCGAGTGATAGACGGCGCGTTGGATCAAAGCGTGCTGGAAGCGCATGGTGTCTCCGGCCGGCAGCGCGTCGACCAATTGCTCGGCCTCCATGCGTTCGACTGCCGCGATCACCTGCTCTTCGTTCAGTCCCAGCAACGACCCCCATAGCTCGAGTTCGACTTGCTGACCGATGACGGCCGCAAGGTGCAGGCCGCGCGCGATGTCTTCCGGCAGGCGGCTCACGCGTACCTCGATCATGGCCTGGAGGATCGGCGGCACCGCGTCGTTGGGCGGCGCTGTCATGCGCCAGCCATCGCCCTGCGGTTCCAGAACACGCTCTTCTTCCAGTCCGCGTAGCAGCTCCAGGGCGAACAGGGGGATGCCTTCGGAGTGGCGCGTCAGATAATCTCCGAGCCGCGCCTGGCCTGCCGCGTCCATTTGGTAGCGGTTCGCGATCAGCTCGTCGAGTGCCGCGCGGTCGAGCGGGCGGAGCCGAATCCGCTCCGCGCGGCTCTCGCGCAGGAACAGCGGAGCGAGCGCTTCGACCGGCGTCGCTGGGGCGCCGGTCGATTCGCGGTAGGTCGTCAGAATCAGAACGGGCGCGCCGGCTGCTCGCCGGGCGACGTGGCGGAGCAGTTCAAGGCTGGCGACGTCCGCCCAGTGCAGATCTTCCAGCGTGAGCACCAGCGGGCAGCGTTGGGCCAGCATCAGGATGAAGTCGCCGACTCGCTCGAGGATCCCGGCCTGGTCGCGAGTGCCGCCGGGCAACCCGGATTCTTCGAGGGATGGCGCGTCGACCGGCAGTTCGTCGGCCCGGCTCGCTCCGCGGGTGTCGCGACGAAGCAGCTCGCGCCAGGGACCGTAGGGTGGGGTGACAGTGAGGTCGTAGCAGCCGCCGGACAGCGTCAGCGCGCCCTGCCGGATCGCAGCCGCGCGCGCCGCCTCGACGAGCGCCGTCTTGCCGATGCCCGGCGCGCCGCTGATCAGCGCCAGCCGCCCGCAACCGGCCAGCGCCTGCTCCACAAGACTCTCCAGGCGTGCCAGCTCTGGCGCGCGTCCCACCAACCGGTGACCGTCAGCATCGTTCTGGTGCGCCCCGACCATGCCATCTCCGCTGCTCGTCCCCGGTGCGCCAGCTCTCCACGCGCCGGCGGCCAGATGCGAATTTCGTCTGTTGCAATGATAACGGGCTGGTTTCGACCCGCTTCGCGCTACGACAAGCGCCACGACGCCGTGGACTTGTCATAAGAGACAGTCTTGGGAGCGCCCGCACTCCGGAGCGCTCCGCGCGGATTATCTGAAGAGAGCCTGATAGTGCTGGTGGTGAACTTCCCAGCGGTCGAGCGGCCAGTTCGGCCAGTCGACGGCCTGCCCGTCGAGCGACTCCGCGAGGAAGTCGAGATGGATATGCCAGCCTGCCATCACCATCGCGCGATATTCGTCGGGAATGGGCGAGCGGGCGGTCAGCGTCAAATGGCTGCCGGCGCCGTCCGGCCGCAGCTCCCAGCGCAGCAGGCCGTGGATGTCCGTGTCGATCTCCAGCAGGTGGGGCGGTTCGAACCGGGTGATCGTGCCTCTCGCCACGGCGCTGTTGCCCTCCAGGTCCGTGTTGAGCCAGCGGATCGTATAGTCCCCGCCTTCGACCAGTTCTCCCTGGACGGCGCCCAGCCACTCCTCTAGCCGGGCGGGGTCGGTGAGGGCCGCCCAGACCTTCTCGACTGGGTGGCGGAGACGGCGCTCAAAGTGCAGTTGGTAGCCGCCGTCGATCTTCTCGATGATGCCATCGTGCGGGCCGCGGGACATCGTTCAATCCTCCTTGTTGAGATGCGCCTCCAGGGCGTCCAGTTTCCGCGCCCAGAAGCGCCGGTAGGGAGCGAGCCAGGTGTCGATCTCGGCCAGCCGCGCCGCATCGAGGCCGTAGATACGTTGCTGGCCGGCGCTGCGCACGCGCACCAATCCCGCCTCGCGAAGCACCCGCAGATGGCGTGAGATTGCTGGCTGGCTGACCGGAAACGCCTCGACCAGCTCGTTGACCGAGCATTCCCGTTCGCGGAGCAGGTCAAGGATCCCGCGCCGCGTATCGTCAGCCAGAATCGCGAAGAGCTCACTCATGCGCTTAATATAACGCGTAGGTTATATACCAATGCGCCCCGCCGGAGATTCATCCCCGCCAAACTCGCAGGGACGGGCAGGAAGTCACGCCGAATCCCTACTGGGGAGCGGCCATGGTTTCTTCCGAACGGCGCAGTGCTTCCCGCGATCGCCGACGCTTAGGTGGATGCATCAGGGGTGAAGACGCGCCCGCCCCTGTGGCCGTGTGGATTTCGGTACTCGGGCGGCTTCAGTGATGCTATTGCCCCGCTGCGGCCGCGAGGTAGGCCCGGGCTGCGCCGGCTAGCAAGCCCCAGGAAGAGACGCTGGTCTGGAGGCAGCCGCGCTCGCGGGCGGCGCGCGCCTCCTCGCCGGTCGAGGTGTTGATCCCGACCGGCATCCCGGCTTCGAGCGCCATCGAGATGATCCGGTCGATCGCGGCTTCGACCTCCGGGTGGTTGCGACCGCCCGGGTAGCCCAGCGATTGCGACAGGTCGGCCGGGCCGATCGTCACGGCGGTGATGCCTTCGACCGCCATGATCGCCGGCAGCTCGTCGATCGCCGCGACGTTCTCGATCAGGGCGATGACGGCCAGCTCGCGGTTGGCGTCGACGGTGTATTCGGACAGCGAGCGCGTCAGGCCGAAGTCGGCGGCGCGGGTGCCGGCCAGCCCGCGCCGGCCCAGCGGGTGGTAATAGACCGCCTCGACGGCCCGGCGGGCGTCTTCGGCACTGTTGACCTGGGGGATGACGACGCCCTGGGCGCCGGTGTCGAGATGGCGCAGGATCTCGTGCGGGGAGTTGTGGGGCACGCGCACGACCGGCGTGATGCCGACCGCTTCGCACGCGCGCACCAGCGTCTCGGCCTCGCGCACGCTCATGTGGCCGTGCTCGCAGTCGACCATGACATAATCGAAGCCGGAGTGCCCGAGCACCTCGACCAGCTGCTCGTCTGCCGCAGAAACGATCACCCCGGCCACCGGCTCGCCGGCTAGCAACTTCGCCTTCATCGTGTTTGGCCGCATCTGCGCCCTGCCTCTCCCCAGTTCAACGGATCGTGCCGGCCAGTCTAGCGCAGGCGAGCGCGCTATCGAACTGCCGGACGCGTCGATTTTGGCGAGGAAACCGGCGGTGTGAGAAAATTGGGTACGGCTGCATCACACATATCTTTGTGGCCCTGGCCCAGCGTCGCCCGCGGCCTTCTCGATGACCGATGCAGCCGGCCGAGAGCAACTCGACTGGAGGGATGAATCAGCATGGCTGGTCATAATAAGTGGTCCAAGATTAAGCGCAAGAAGGCCGCCAACGATAGCAAGAAGGGCGCAAACTTCTCCAAGCTGTCACGTGAGATTCAGGTCGCCACGCGTGAGGGCGGCCCCGATCCGGCGGCCAACATTCGCCTGCGCCTGGCGATTGACCGCGCCAAGCGCGAAGGTATGCCGAACGACACGATCGAGCGCGCGATCGCTCGCGCCAGTGGCGCCAACAGCGACGCCAATTCCTATGAGACGGTCATTTATGAGGGCTATGGCCCGGGCGGCGTGGCGATCCTGGCGATTGCCCTGACCGACAACCGCAACCGCACGGCGGCCGAAGTCCGCAATGCGTTCAACCGCAACGGCGGGTCGCTGGGTGAGACCGGTTCGGTTGCCTGGCAGTTCGACACCGTCGGGCAGATCGTCATCCCGGTCAACGGCGCCGACCCGGACGAGATCGCGCTGGTCGCGATCGATGCCGGGGCTACCGACGTCGAGACCGACGACGATGAGATCGTCATCACGACGGCGCCCGGCGATCTGACGTCGGTCGCCACCACGCTGCGCGACTCCGGCTATGAGCTGTCCGACATGTCGGTCACCCGGCTGCCGCAGACGCCGGTCGACCTGGCGCCGAATCAGGCCAGCACGGCGCTGCGCTTGCTGGAGACGCTGGAAGAGCTCGACGACGTCAACGAGGTCTATACCAACGCCAATTTCTCTGAGGAAGTCGTCGCGGTCTAATCGCCCGGCAGCGACTCAGCATTACAACACAGGCCCGGAGCGCCAATGCGCTCCGGGCCTGTTCGTTCTCGTCCATAGTCGATGACCCGCTGGTAGGGGGATGGGCAGCGCTGACCGCTTCCTAGCCGAAGCGGTCAGGGCGGAAGTTGGCCAGCAATGGATCGACCTCGCCCGTGACAATCTCGTGGGCGACCAGCTTCGGAAGGAGCGCGCCCATCGTGATCGCCGAATGCGTGACGATCTCGCCATAGCCTGGGATGGTCGGCAGCAGCCCTGCGCTGGTGCGGCCGTCGGCCGGGATCGGGCGCGTCGCTACCGTCCAGCGCGAGAGGCGCGCGTTCTCCGCCTCCGGGACGTAGTGCTTGAAGCGGGAGATCAGCTCGCGTGCCCAGTCCCAGGGCTTCTCGCCGGCCGTGATCGCCGCATCAGCTTCACTATGGTGCAGGGCCACCAGCCCACCGCCGTCGGGGCGCATGTGTACCCTGGGGGCGTGCAGCACCCGGCCGATGACGCCTTCGGGCACGCCAGAGACGCGCGTCACGAAGCCGAGCGTCGGCGCCAGCGGGAGCTTGCGGCCGGCCATCGCCGCCAGCCTATCGGCCCACGGGCCGGCGCAATTCATCAGCAGGTCCCCGTGGATCACCTCGCCGTTCGCGATCCGGACGCCAGTCAGCCGCTCGCCGTCCTTCTCGACGCCCACGACCTCGCTGCGGAAGCGCAGCTCGGCGCCAGCCTCCTCGGCGCGTGCGACCATCGCCGCGACGAAGCGCGGGCCGTCGATCCAGCCCTCGCTGGGGAAGAATGCCAGCCGCTCGACCTCGCCGAACTGGACGCGCGGCTCCATCTCGGCGGCCTCGGCGGGGGTGATCCACTCAGCCGGGTAATCCCAGCGCTGCAGCTCGGCGACGCGATTCTCCAGGTCGTCCTCGATCTCGGCCGAGTCCATCCAGGCGCCGCTCTCTGTCCAGACGATGTTGCCGCCTTCGTAGTACCAGGGGGCCGCGCCCAGTTCATCGCGCAGCGCGGCGTGGGCATGCATCCCGGCCAGGTTGAGCCGGAAGTAGTCTTCGGGTCGCTTGGCATTGGCGTTGTACCAGGAGAAGCTGCCGCCGGTCGTCCCGACGGCCGGCTTGCCGCGCTCGACGAGCACGACATCCTGCCCCTGACTGGCCAGCCGCCAGGCCAGCCCCGCGCCCAGCACGCCCGCGCCGACGACGATCACCCGCATCGATTGCTCTCCATCCCAGCGTCATACTTCGATTTGCCGCTCGCATTGTATGCGCTGGGCGGCACCGCCACCGGCGACTAGGCGACCGCCAGCTGGCCGCGCTCGCGGCTGGCGGCGTAGATGCGCTCGACGTCTTCTCGCTTACAGAGTTCTGTGCCAGGCGACATGACTGCTGCGGAGCCGGCTGCGACGCCGAGAACGGCGGCCTCCAGCACGCTCATGCCGCGCATCAGGCCCCAGATGATGCCGCCCACCATGCTGTCGCCAGCGCCGACCTTGCTCACCGGCCGCACCGGTGGCGCGGGGATGCGTACCATGCCCTCGCTCGAGACGGCCAGCGCGCCGGCCGCGCCGAGCGAGACCACCGCGGCCTCGACATTGCCCTCGCTCACCAGCCGCTGCGCGCTGGCGTGCAGTTGCTCGTCGCTCTCGATCCAGGTCTCGCCCTCCAGCGAGGCCAGCTCGGCCAGGTTGGGCTTGACCAGGAAGACCCCGGCATCGATCGCCGCCCGCAGCGCCGGCCCCGAGGTGTCGACGACCACGCGTATCCCTCGCTCGCGCGCGACCTCGATGACGTCGGTGATGGCGTCGTCCGGCAGCTCGGGCGGCTGGCTCCCGCTGATGACCAGGTACTCGGGCCGCGGCTCGTAGTGCTCGACCGCTCGCACGACGGCCTGCAGTTCGTCCGGCTGGAGCCGTGGTCCGGGCATGCAGAAGCGGTACTGGAGCATGGTCGATTCTTCGAGGATGGTGACGTTCTCGCGCGTCGCGTCGGTGATCGGGATGGCCTGCAGCGCGATGCCTTCGGCCTCCAGCAGTTCGATCAATGTCTGGCCGCTGCGACCCCCGGCGGTGATCAGCGCCAGCGTGTCGACCCCGAAGCGGGTGAGCACGCGCGCTACGTTGACCCCGCCGCCGCCGGGTTCGGTCGTCGGCCGGGAACAGCGCAGCTTGCGCTCGGGAACGACGTGGTCGACCTGCGAGCTGATATCGAGGGTCGGGCTAACCGTGAGCGTCAGGACGTCGGCCATGTCTGGTTTCCTTCCTCCCGGTAACCTCCGGCGTTGTGCTGGGCGCGCCATCGATCGGCTGCCGTGTATCGTACCCGGCGCGCGGCGAATCGACGCGCACGGTGAAAGCCCGACGCGCGGGTGCTCAAGATCGACGGGAAGCATGTGTGTCTGTGCGCTGTGCCCGGCGGGATCGTGGGTAGGGGCGCACGCGACGCTGGCTCAGGACGAGCGGGCGAGGGACGGCCGGCTGGCGGCTCGGCCGGCTAGCTACTGGCGACGGCGATCGCGAGCAACGGTTTCAGGTGAATCTTCGTCGACGTTCCACTCCTCACGAAGGAGACGCGCGCGGAGGTGGCGGTACTTCCAGTGACGGTAG
>DATGQR010000201.1:0-10920 GCA_035304105.1 Thermomicrobiales bacterium
GCTGACGACGGCGGCCGAGTTCGAGGAACTTGCCGCGGCGGCCAAGGCAGCCGGCGCGCGCTTGTCGATAACGACCGACGATCCGCTGCGCCAGGAGCTGGCGCTGATCTACGGCCTTAGCGTGACCTCGTCGCCGGACGCGGCCACCTCGATTCTGCACCGGCGCGATCTTCAAACCACTGTGGTGAGGCGCGCCGAGGTCGTCAAACCTGGCAGTGCGTCTGGGCCGGAGCCGCTTGGTGTTCAGCTCCCGCGGCCTGAGTCCCACCGGCTGCTCGCGCCGCGCGGCGGGGCGGTGCTGGACCCGGACGCCTCGTTCAGCTTCGTCGTTGCGCCGCCGTCGGAGCGGCGCCTGCGGTTCTCGGAGACCGCCGACTTTCAGCTTCCGGCCCGCGGGCGGACGCGGCGCCGGCAGAAGTCGCCCGCGACCGGCCTGGCCCTGAGCGCGAGCGCGCTGGTCGTAGCCAGCATCGTCATCGCGGCCGCGATCATCGTGTTGCTCATCGGATTGCTGGCGCCCTCCGCGACCGTGGTGCTGATCCCCGAGAGGCAGGCCATCACCAGTCAGGTGACCTACGGCGTTGCCACGGAGGGCGCGAGCCTCGACGTGACGGTCGAACCAGTTGTCGTCTCCACTGTGTTGAACCATGAGGCGACGAGACCGGCGACCGGGGAGCGCCAGGTGCCGGATGCCAAGGCGCGCGGAATGATCTTTCTGACCAACCCCCTCTCGCGTCCGGTCGAGATCCCGGCCGGGACGACCGTGACCTCACTTGACGGGACGCGGGCATTTCTGACGACCGAGACCATCGAGGTGCCGGCGGCGGATCCCTTCGGCGCGGCGACCTTCGGCACGGCCGTCGTGGATGTGGAGGCCATCGAACCCGGGCCGGGCGGCAACCTGGGGACCGGTGAACTGGCCGGCGAGCTCGGCTCCGGAATCTTGTACCAGAACCGTTTCCCGCTCGAAGGCGGGACGACGCGGGCTGAAACCTACGTCACGGAAGATGATCTCGAAGCGCTCGCTCGCGACGCCGAGCAGGAGCTTCGGGCGCGGGTTGATGGGGCGCTCGATGGTGAGCTCGAGTCCGGCTGGTTGCTCTTGGGGTCGCCCGAGACGCCCGGGGACGTGAACCTGAGCTACAGCGCCGAAGCCGGCGCGGTCGCGGATGACGTGTCGATCCGGGCGGAGCTGCGGGTCGAGGGACGCGCCTACGATCCGGCGGAGTTGGAGCGCCTGGCGAAGTCCGAACTGGAGCGCCGCCTCAGCGCGGCGACGCCGGAGGGCTTCAGCCTGCTGCTCGATTCGGTGCGGCACTCCCAGCCGGAGTCTGCCGGGTCGCCGGTCAGCTATGTCATGCGGAGCGAGGCGACGATTCAGGCGTACATTGACCCGGCGCTGGAATCGCAACTGGCCGACGCGCTGACCGGCAAGAGTGAGGGCTCAGCTCGCCGCCTGCTGGATGGCATCGAAGGTCTCGCGGGGTACCGGCTGTCATACGGTCCGGACTGGCTGCCCTGGGAGCCGGTACCGCAGTTCGCGAACCGCGTCTCCGTGGACATCGATGCGTCGTAGGCGCGAGCGCCGTCCGGGTGCGAAGCTGCTGGGGCTCGACCTGGGCGAGCGCTGGGTCGGCGTGGCGATCACCGATGACACCGGCGTGCTGGCGGCGCCGGTGCAGGTGCTGGATCTGCGCCGGGTTGGGCTGGATGCAATCGCCCGGTTGGCCGAGGAACGCGGCGTGGCCGGGATCGTCGTCGGCTTGCCGCGCACCATGGCGGGCGAGGAGGGTTTTCAAGCCCGGCGCGCCCGCGAGCAGGCTGCCCAGCTGGCCGCGCACACCGACCTCCCGATTCTGTTCTGGGATGAGCGCTTCACGACGGCCATGGCCGATGAGATCGCCGCGCGCCGGGGGCGCCGCAAAGGCGGCCAGCACGACGCGGTTGCGGCCGCGATTCTGCTGCAGAGCTACATCGACGCCCACCCGATCCGACGCCAGCGCCCAGACGAGGCGGAATGACATCGTGTTCCAAAATTGACGGCTTTCACGTGGCATTCCTATAATCGGTCGGGTGTGTTCAGGCGAAATCTCTCACGCGAAACGAGGCGGGAAGCCACATGAAGCTGATTATCACGGTCGTCCAGAACCAAATTGCAGACGATGTCGTCGACGCCCTGGTTCAGGCTGACTATCGCGCGACGCGCTTCGCGAGTACCGGTGGCTTCTTGCGGCGCGGCAACACGACGATCATGATCGGCGTCCAGGATGACCAGGTGGACCACGTCATCGAAGTCATCCGTGGTGTCGTCCGTAAGAGCGGCGAGCCGCTGCCGGACGGCCAGGCCGCCGCGACCGTCTTCGTTCTCGACCTCGAAGAGTATCAGCGCCTGTAGACAAGCCCACCACGATCCGCGCGTCCGGCTTCCTGGGCCGGCGGGCACGCCTGCCGGCGCCCGGCACGCTGACGTTGAAGCCTTGAACCATGTATCGGACGCTGCGCTATCCACTTGGAGACCTCGAAGTACGCGCGACCCTGGCATGGCTGGTCGTCGCGGTACTCCTTCTGGGTGTCTCGATCTACGTCGTCGTTCCCGCCTATCTCCCTGATTGGACGCTTGCTCGCCAGAGCGTGGCTGTCGCGATTATCCTGGCCGGGGCGGCGCTCTCGTTGATCCTCCACGAGCTCGCTCATTTCGTGACCGCGCGCCGCGATGGCAACGCCTACTACGCCTTTAGCCCCCAGCTCGTCGGCGCGCTTCCCGACACGGTCTATGAAGCCGAAAATCCGCGCAAGGAAGTGCGGGTCGGGATTGCCGGGCCGGTCGCATCGTGGGCGCTGGCCGGAGTGTTCGGTCTGCTCTGGTGGCTCGCTAATAACCACGGCGGCAGGGAGTTGACGGTCGCGCTCGCGCTCGTCTGTCTTGCAAACGTCGGGCTTGCCACAGTGAGCCTGATGCCGGGCTACCCGTTCGACGGCGGGCGCGTGATGCGCGGCTTCATCTGGCATTTGACCGGCGACCTGATGACGGCCACCAAAGTCGTCGGCTACCTGGGTTACGCGGTCATGATGGGCCTGATGACGATCGGCGTGCTGCTCGTGGTGAGCGGCGGAACGGCCGCGATCTGGGGCGTCTGGGTGCTGATGACCGCCTACGTGATCAATCGCAGCGTCGGCGCCGGGGTGAGCCACGTTTTTTGGAGCATCCAGAGCCAGCGGCTGCGGGTCGATGATCTCTTCATCGGCGGCACGCGCCGGATTCAGTCGACGGTCCTGATCGACGATGCCATCGAACGCTTGCTGGAGGGCTATAACGACGGCCCGATGCTGGTCTTTGAGGGCGACCGCGCTGTTGGGCTGGTCGATCTGGGCGCGATCCGGCCGGTACCGCGCAAGCTCTGGCGCGAGCGCACGGTCGGCGACGTGATGCAGTCGCTGGACGGCATTGGTCGTGTGCGTTCGACGGCGAGCCTGGCCGAGTTGATCGTGCTGCTGCCTCCCGAGGTCCCCGGCATCGCCCTGATCGAGCGCGATGGTCGCATCATCGGCGCGACCGACCGTCGCGACGTGGTCCGTCGCCTGCAGGACTACCTGGCGGCCGAGCGGCTGGAAAAGCTCCGTCGGGGGAGAAAAGTCTAGTTCAGGGGTGGCGTACGTACACTGGGCGTGATAGCATCTTACCGGCGGGGTAGCGATACCGTTTCATTTCAGTCCAAGGCGTTCGTAGGTCCGGCGGCAGGCCACCGGGGCGGTGGGCCGTGGGTGGCGTTGCCGGGGGTGCAGCATTCATGGAGGAACCATGCCGAGAGTCGGGGGGCTCGTGATCGTTCTTGGCGGCATCCTTGGTGTGATCGCGTTGGCGATCGCGCTACTACCGAACGGGGGTGATCGCGCCCCGGCGTCCTCCTCTACCGATTCCCCAGCGACAGCGACCACGATCACGATGGAAGCCTCCGACGGCGAGGTGACCTGGGGCCGACTGCGCTGGCTTCTGGCAGGCCTGTCGATCTCGGCGGTCGTGCTGGTCTCTGCTCGGCAGGTCATGGCCGCGGCAGCGCCGAAGCGCGTCCGGCGCCCGGCGATGGAACGCGCCCCAAGCACACGGCCGGTGGTTTTCGAGCCGGCCAGCCCCGGCTGGATACCCGACGGCTCGCAGGTCAGCATCGGCGACTAGCTGCCGCATAGAAAACTCCACGTTGAACGCGCGACGGCGGCTGTCACCACAGCCGCCGTCGCCGTCTGTGGGGCGATCGAGGCCCATGCAGCTGGCGTGGGTTCGGCATGTAGTTGCGGCGGTTCACAAACCTGATATAATTCGACTCAAGAATGTTGTGATCCCTTTCGCGCGAGGGTTGGAGAAGACATGCGGGATTCCGAAGGGCTCTTTGTCATCAGCGTGGCTGCGCGGCTGCTCGACATGCACCCGCAGACGCTGAGGAAATATGAACGCGTCGGGTTCGTCATTCCCTCCCGCACATCCGGCAAGATCCGCCTCTACTCGCGAGAAGATATTGCCCGGCTGGAACAGGTGAAGTACCTGGTCAACGAGCGAGATCTGAACCTCGCCGGGGTGGAAATGGCACTTGACGTAACGGAACAACTGAAGAAGATCGCCAATCGGCTGCGCAAGAGCAAGCGCTCCGACTACGACGAGATCGCCGACGCACTCGACAACGTGCTGATGCGGCTCGGCGCAGACCCGACGGCGGAAAAGGATAGACGCTAAAGGAAGGTAATTAGCGACGTGAATCCGAATCTCTTGACCGAGCGGGCTCAGGAGGCGATCGCGTCGGCCCAGCGCGAGGCCGAACGCCGCCAGCACGCTACGCTCGACGTCGACCATCTGATTTATGCGCTGGTCAGCCAGGACAGCGGCATCGTGCCGCGCGCGCTCGAGCTGATGGGCCGTGACCCCCGAGAGGTCATCGCGTCGCTCGAAACTCACCTGGAGGGTCTGGCGCGCTTGCAGTATTCGGCGCAGGCGACCCTCTCCGGTCACTTCCGCAATGCGCTGCAGCAGGCGGAAGAGGAGAAGGCCGCGTTCGGTGACGATTACATCAGCACCGAGCACCTGTTCCTCGGCGCGCTCTCCCAGGAGCGCAACGGGGCCGTCAGGCTTCTGCTCGGCCAAGGCATCGACCGCGACGGCTTCATGGCGGCGCTGACCAAGGTGCGCGGCTCGCATCGCGTCACCACCCAGACGCCGGAGAGCAGCTACGAGGCGCTCGAGAAGTACGGTCAGGATCTGACCGCACTCGCGCGCGAAGGCAAGCTCGACCCGGTCATCGGGCGTGACGAGGAAATCCGCCGCGTCATCCAGGTCCTGAGCCGGCGCACCAAGAACAACCCGGTCCTGATCGGTGAGCCGGGCGTCGGCAAGACGGCCATCGTCGAGGGGCTGGCGCAGCGCATCGTTCGTGGCGACGTGCCCGAGGGGCTACGTGATAAGCGCCTGATCGCGCTCGACTTCGGCGCGATGATCGCCGGTGCCAAGTATCGCGGCGAGTTCGAGGAGCGGCTCAAGGCCGTCCTGAACGAGATCAGGGACTCCGACGGCGAGATCATTGTCTTCATCGACGAGCTGCACACGATCGTCGGCGCCGGCGCTGCCGAGGGCGCGATGGACGCCGGCAACATGCTCAAGCCGATGCTGGCGCGTGGCGAATTGCACGCTATCGGCGCGACGACGCTCGACGAGTACCGCAAGCACATCGAAAAGGACGCCGCGCTGGAGCGCCGCTTCCAGCCGATCATCGTCCAGGAGCCGAGCGTCGAGGACACGATCTCGATCCTGCGGGGCCTGCGCGAGCGTTACGAGGTGCACCACAACGTGCGCATCCAGGACAACGCCCTGGTGGCCGCGGCGGTGCTCTCTAATCGCTACATCAGCGGCCGCTTCCTGCCGGATAAGGCCATCGACCTGGTCGACGAGGCGGCGTCCCGGCTGCGCATGGAAATCACTAGCATGCCGGTCGAGATCGATGAGCTGAATCGGCGCATCATGCAGCTGGAGATCGAGGAAGTGGCGCTCGAGAAGGAGCGTGACGACGCGTCTCGCCGGCGGCTGGACGAGCTTCGCAAGGAGCTGGCGGACCTGCGCGAGCAGCGCGACACGCTGATGGCGCAGTGGGAGCGCGAGCGCCAGGTGATCCAGGAGGTCGCCGACCTGAAGGCGCGCATCGATGAGACGCGCACGCAGATCGAGCAGGCAGAGCGCGTCGCCGACTTGCAGCGGGCCTCCGAATTGCGCTACGGCGTCCTGCCCAAGCTGGAGCAGGAACTGCGCGAGCGAGAGCGCCTGGTCGAGGATCTGGCCAGCGGACCGCGCCTGTTGAAGGAAGAGGTCAGTTCCGAGGACATCGCCGAGGTCGTCTCGCGCTGGACCGGTATCCCGGTCAGCCGCCTGATGGAAGGCGAGATCGAGAAGCTGGTCAACATGGAGGAGCGCCTGCATCGCCGTGTCGTGGGCCAGGACGAAGCCATCACTGCCGTGTCCAACGCAATCCGCCGCTCGCGGGCGGGCCTGGCCGATCCCGACCGACCGCTCGGGTCGTTCATCTTCATCGGCCCGACGGGCGTGGGTAAGACCGAGCTGGCGCGGGCGCTGGCGGAATTCCTGTTCGACGACGAGCACGCGATGGTGCGCATCGACATGTCTGAGTACATGGAGCGGCACTCGGTCTCGCGCTTGATTGGCGCGCCGCCCGGCTATGTCGGTTACGACGAGGGCGGGCAGCTCTCGGAGGCCGTGCGCCGGCGTCCATACTCGGTGGTGCTATTCGACGAGATCGAGAAGGCGCACTCGGATGTCTTCAACATCCTGCTCCAGGTGCTCGATGACGGCCGGTTGACCGACGGCCAGGGCCGAACGGTCGACTTCCGCAATACGCTGATCATCATGACCAGCAACCTGGGGTCGAGCTACCTGCTCTCTGAGACGATGGATGACGGCCTGCGCCGCCAGCGCGTGATGGAAGCGTTGCAGAACGCCTTCCGGCCGGAGTTCTTGAACCGCATCGACGAGATTGTGCTCTTCTCGCCGCTGACGCGCGACCAGCTCGCGCAGATCGTCGAGATCCAGCTGGATCGCGTCAAGGAGCGGCTGGCCGAGCGGGAGATCGAGCTACAGCTCACCGGCGACGCGCGCCAGTGGCTGGCCGAGCGCGGCTATGACCCGGTCTTCGGCGCGCGCCCGCTGAAGCGCGTGCTGCAGCGCGAGCTGCTGGACCCGCTGGCGATGAAGCTGCTGGCCGGTGAGATCCATGACGGCGAGACGGTCATCGTCGACGTCGGTTTGGACGGCAAGCTCTCGATCAAGGGTGCGCTCTCCTCGGCCGCGGTCGTCGCCTAGCGGTAAGCGCAGGTCCAGAAATCATTGTGATCGATCTATACTAGAGGAGCGGCGTCCCGGCGTCGCTCCTCTACTTGTTCGAGGGAGTTGGTTGGCTGTGGATGTCATCATTGAGATTCTCAAGGCTGTTCTAACGCTGGCATTCGTCGGCTTCGTGTTGGTGGCGATCGCGACGCTGTTCATCGTCGTCTTCCAGTTCGCGGCCGACCTCGACGATCGCCTGACGCGCCGCTAACCACTTCGCTCCAACTTTCCCAGTTCTCCCGCCCGATCCGGGAACCGAATCGCATCTCCCGACGTCTAGCCGACATCGACAAGCTAGCTCGGCGCATCTGCGCCGGTTGCGATGAAGGGATCGGTCGGCAGATGCACGCACCTCTGGTTCGCCCTGCCAAACTCACGGCGCTGGTGGTCCTCGCTCTCATCATGACGAGCCTGATTGCAGCCTGTATCTCGGGTGATGATGACGGAGACGACCGCGGCGGGCGCTCGACTGCTCCGACGACAACCCTCGAAACTGAGGGCGTCGCCGTCGAAGGCGAGGCTGTGATGGATGACGCGGCGGAGGAGCGGCCTTCGGACGGCTCCGCGCCAGGCGGCGACCTCACGGCCTACGCGCCTTCCTATGTGGCCAGCGAGATGCCACTTGATCGCATGATCATCCGCACGGTGACGCTCGATCTCACGGTGGCTGATGTCGGCCAGGGCGTCATCTGGCTGCGCGATCTCGCGGCCCGCAAGAACGGTTTCATCTTCTCATCCAACACCTACGAGCGCGACGAGAGCCAGTTCGCCCAGATCACGATCCGCGTTCCGGCCGAGGAGCTCGAAGCGACGATGCAGGAGTTGCGCGAGCACGATCTGGTCGTCCGGGTGGACCGCGAGGAGAGCACGTCAAAGGACGTTTCTCAGGAGTACGTTGATAACGAGGCGCGGCTGGAAGCGCTGGAGGAGACCCAGCGGCGCTTTATGGCGCTGCTGTCCGAAGCGGACACGGTCGAGGAAATTCTGCGGATCGAGGCCGAACTGACCAATATTCGCTCGCAGATCGAGACGATCAAGGGACGGCAGAACTATCTCGACCAGATGACCGCATTTTCGACCGTCACGGTGACCCTAACCGCCGAAGGCCACGATGTCCAGATGGCGGACGCAGTAGATGACGGTGGCTTTATCGCCCGGATCTTCGACGACGCCTGGGACAGTGCCAGCGGCGTGATCGAAGGGCTGCTTACCGGCACGATCACGGTTGTGATCATCGGCCTGGCCGTGCTGCCGTTCGCACTGCTGATCTTCTTCGCCGGCCGGATCGCCTACCACCGCCTTCGTCCACTGCGCTCCACCGTGTCGCTCGCGCCGGCCACTCAGCCAGCTGTCGAGGACAATCAATAGGCTGCCGGCTGCGTCGTTCATGGTCCACATCGAAAAGAGCCCCGCGGGAACGAACCCGCGGGGCTCTTACTTGACTGCCCAACTGCTTCCGCGGGCGGCGGTGCTCTTGTGGAACTACCGCAACTGCTCGGGACAGGCGAGACAGAGCGCCGGAATGTCGCTACGATAGCCGCCAATCGCGAGTAGGAAGGGACGAGCGGTCGTGCGAGCAATACGAATCGGGATGCCGGAAGCGGAGCTGGAGACGCCGGTCCTGGTCGTCGATATTCCGACGATGGAGCGCAATCTGAAGCGGATGATGGAGATCCTGGACGGCTCCAAGGTGAAGCTACGGCCGCACCTGAAGACGGCCAAGTCACCGGCCCTGGCCTGGAAGATGATCGATGCGGGCGCAGTCGGCATCTGCTGCGCCAAGCTGAGCGAGGCCGAGGTGATGGCCAACGCCGGGATACGCGACATCTTGCTGACCAGCGAGGTGGCCGGTTTCGGGAAGTTCGAGCGGCTGGTGGCGCTGGCGCGGCGGCTGCCGGAGTTCAAGGCGGTCGTCGACAGTGAGCACGCGGTGCGCGGGATCAACGACGTCGCGCGCGAGCAGGGCGTCACCGTCAACCTGATGATCGAGGTCGATGTCAATACGAGGCGGAGTGGTGTGGCCAGTTCCGGGGACGCGCTCGAGCTGGCAAATCTGATCCGTGAGCTGGAGTGCGTCGAACTGGTCGGACTACACGGCTACGCTGGCCACGCCCAGGTGCGCCCGGCAGACCAGCGCCCCGGGCTGAATGAGCCAGCGATGGACGTGCTGAAGGAGACGATCGAGCTGCTGGAGGAGCACAACCACGAGCTGCGCTACATCAGCGGCGGCGGCACCGGTTCGGTCCAGCTGGATGTCGAGGCCGGGGTGCTCAATGAGGTTCAGGCAGGCTCGTTCCTGCTCATGGACACCGCGTACCGCGACGCCGGGACGCCGTTCGAGAACGCACTGTTCTGCCTCTCGACGGTCATTAGCCGGCCGGAGCCAGGGCGTGCCGTCTGCGATGCGGGACTCAAGACGCTGTCGCGGGACGCGGGGCAGCCGGAGGTCATCGACCCGGCTGGCGTCACCTACCTGCGCGGGTCCGATGAGCACGGTAACCTCGAAGTCGACGAAGACGCTCTGGAGTGCGAGCTGAAGGTGGGCGACGTCATTCGGCTGATCCCCAGCCACGTCTGCACGACGATCAACTTGCACGATGTCATGGTCGGCGTGCGCGACGGCCGCGTGGAAGCCGTTTGGCCGATCGAGGCGCGGGGGCATGTCTGGTGATCGCCGGCTGATCGTCAATGCCGACGACTTCGGGCGCTCGCCTGGCATCAATCGCGCGATCATCGACTGCCACGCCGGCGGCATTGTCAGTTCGACGACTCTCATGGTTAACCTGCCCTGGACAGGGGAGGCGGTGGCGCTCTGGCGCGCTCACCCCTCGCTGGGGCTGGGGTTGCACCTTAACTTCTGCTACGGCACGCCCGTGAGCGACCCGAATGCGGTCCCGTCGCTGGTCGACCGCGAAGGCTGCTTCGTGACGGATACGTGCTGGCTTGCCGCCAATGCCAGCCCGGACGATGTCGTCCGGGAAACTCAGTCACAGCTCGAGCGCTTCGTCCAACTGGTGGGCCGGTGGCCTACACATCTGGACTCGCACAAGTACCTGCACTCGGCGGGGCGCGTGCGTGACGCGGTGATCGATGTAGCGGCGCAGCACCGGCTCCCGGTGCGCGCCGCCACCGATGAGGACCGGTCCGCGATCAAAGCGGCGGGATTACAGACGACCGACCGCTTCGAAAGCCGGTTCCACGGGTTAGACGGGATCGGCGTCTCCCGTGAGGTCCTCGCGACCGCGCTTCGCGACATGACCGAGGGCGTCACCGAGCTGATGTGCCATCCTGGTTACGTTGACGAGCACATCCAGGACAGCAGCTACGCCGCCGACCGCGAGCGTGAAGTCGACGCGCTGACCGCGCCGGAGATCCGCGTGCTCATCGATCAGCTCGGAATTCGCCTGATAACGTTCGCGGATATCTGAAGGGAGCGCGCCGGTGGAGACCAAACCGCCGATCACCATGAGTGATCTAGAAAAGATCGACATACGTGTCGGCACGATCGTCTCGGTGCACGATATCCCGGAATCACGGACGCTGGT
>DATGQR010000202.1:0-3408 GCA_035304105.1 Thermomicrobiales bacterium
ACCCGGTCCCAATGTCTTCGCGATCGCCGCATCGATCTCCAGCAGCTCAACGCTGACGAGCCGGGGATATTCCGCGCCGAGTCCGCGCGCATAGTCGAGCGCGAACGCTACCGCCTCATCCTCCGACCTTAGCTTCGCACCGGCGAGAACGTCCGGAGTCGCTGTCGGCTGGGGCGTCGCGGTTGGCGCGAGTGTGGCGGTTGGGGCGGACGCTTTCGGTACGGTCGTCTCCGTGGGTATCGGTTCGCTGATCGTCACTGTCACGGTCGGCGACGCGGCGCGCTCGGCGACAGGATCCGTGACCGCACCAGCGTTCGAATCATCATCGCGCCCGGCCAGCAACGCGCCAAAGGCGACGATGACGATGACCGTCGCGATCAGCGCGTAGATTTCGCCACCGAGCCGTGGACGCGACATAATCTATATCCGAATTCGCCAGCATCCGCCGCTGTAGGGGCGTGATTCATCACGCCCGGCGAATGAAACCGGCAATCGTACGGGGTATCCGGTAGCGGGCGTGATGAATCACGCCCCTACACCAACGCCGGAACAGGTTCTCGCCGTTACCTGATATACGTGCCGCCGGCTTCGTGCGGACGGGTTAGATGCCCGGCAGCTTCGGGCCGTGCTCCAGCAGCGTCTGCAAATCAGATGGCGGGAAATCATCGGGGATGGCGTCCATGTAGATCTCGTCGATGCGCGTGCGGCCGAGCGGCATGGCGTTGCGGAGCACTCCGACCTTGCGGAAGCCGGCCCGCTCGTAGGCGCGCACGCCGGCCGGGTTGTTGGCGTAGACCCGCAGCATGATGTTCTGCAGGCCCAGCACGTCGAAGCCGTAGGCCAGCATCAGGCGCGTCGCTTCCGTGCCGTAGCCCTTGCCCCAGGCGTCCTTCTCGCCGATCACGATGCCGTACTCCGCCGTGCCGCGCCGCGCGTCGATGGCGTGCAGGTCGCAGTTGCCGATCGGCCGGCCGGTCGACTTCTCGTAGATCGTGAAGACCGCGTCGCTCGCGCTGGTCAGCGTGCCTTCCAGCCAGCGCTCCTCCATCTCGCGGCTCATCGGCATCCGCGTGCCTCCGAGCGTTCGGATCACGTCGAGGTCGTTCATCCAGCGCACGTAGGTGTCGACCAGATCGCGGCGCAACGGTCCCAGCTCGACCAGCTCGCCGCGCAGCATGATGACGCGTTCGTCGTTCGGCATGCGGCGTCAGCTCCTATCCGCTTCGAGCGCCCGCAGCCGGGGCAGGCGATAGGCGACCAGGACGACCACCAGCGTGCTGAACAGCGCCTGTCCCGCGACCGCCGCCGGCGCGCCGAAGATGTCGGAGAGCCAGCCCATCGGCAGCGTGCCGAACGGCATCAGCCCCCAGGTCATCATGTAGATGCTCATTACCCGGCCGCGGTACTCGTCGGCGACCGCCATCTGAATCACCGTGTTGTTGGCCGCCATGTAGACCGCGCTGACGGCGCCGGTCAGCGCCACCAGCACCAGCGAGAGGATGAACCACGGCGAGATCGCGAAGAGCGCCAGGGTGAGGCCGAAGCCGGCTGCGGTCGCCACCTGGAACATGCCCTGCCTGCGAATCCGCTGGCCATACGCCCCGTAGAGCAGCGCGCCGGAGAGCGCCCCGAAGCCGCTGGCCGCCATCAACAAGCCCAGCCCGCTCGATCCCGCGTCCAGCACGTCGCGGGCGAAGACCGGCATCATCTGCATATACGGCTGCGCCAGCAGGATCGGCACGGCCGCCATGATCATCAGGCCCGAGAGCATCGTGTTGCCGCGGATGTAGTTCAGCCCGTCGGCGACATTGTCGCGGACGCTCGCCCGGGCGGCGTGCTGCGCGGCTGGCATCGGTCGCAGCTGATAGCTCATCACCAGCGCCCAGACGAAGGTGAACGCCTGCGCGACGAAGCAGATCGCCGTCCCCACCGTGCTGATCAGCACGCCGGCCAGCGACGGCCCGACGACGCGCGTCGCGTTCTGCCCGGCTGAGTTCATCGCCACGGCGTTGGCGATCAGGTCGCGTGGCACGACGCCCGGCACCATCGCCTGCCTGGTTGGCGCGATGAAGGCCATCACCGCCCCGCCCAGGATCGACAGCACCACGACGTGCCAGGGCCGCACCCAGTCGAACACGACCAGCAGGGACAGCAGCACGGCGACGGCCGCCCCGGCGCCCTGGAAGAACATCAGCAACGTGCGCCGGTCGATGCGGTCGGCCATCACCCCGGCCGGCAGCGCGAGGAAGAGCATCGGCACGCCGCGCGCGAAGCCCACCACGCCGAGGTAGGTTGAGGAGTTGGTCAACTCCAGGATCAGCCAGCCGACGGCCACCTGCTGCATCCACTGGCCAAATTGAGTGACGACCGTGCCGGTCCAGAGCAGGCGGTACTCGCGCTCGGCGAAGGAAGCCAGCATGCCGCTGGTGAACAGCGAGCGTGGCCATTCGCCACGTTCCGGTGGTTTGGCCGCGCGTGGCAACCGGAGCCCGAATCGATTCCGCGCGCCACCCTCTTCGGCCTCGCCCAAGAGCCGCCCTTCCGTTCGCCGCGAGTCAACCGCCCGGCAGTCTAACACGCCCTCGCGAGCCGCTCGCCAGGGTATGCAAATTGCGCGGCCATGATGTACACTAGATGGTCGTCGGACATCGCTCTGCGATGCCCGCCATGCCGATGTAGCTCAGTAGGCAGAGCACATTCTTGGTAAGAATGAGGTCTCGGGTTCGAATCCCGACATCGGCTCCACAATCAACAGAAAAATGAACACCCCGCGCGGCCCGATACCGGCGGGGTGTCGCGTTTTCAGCGCTCCGACGCGAACGACCTGACTGAAACCTGGAACCACATCCGCCCGTCATCGCAGGGGTGGAGCTTGCCTCCACCCCGCTGCCCAAGGTCGATCGTCTGGTGCACCGATAAGCGACCCGGTTGTCGTAGGCGCCGGTTGATCTTCGCGATACGTCACTCGCGTTCGAACTCGGCGCGGTCAAACTTGAGGGCGATGGCGTTCTCCTGGACGATGCCGCGCGGCCTGTCCTCGATGCCCTCGGGGAAGTCGGCTTCGATCTCGATCGTCACGCGGACCCTGGCGCCCGGCGTGGTGGTCAGGTGCGTCAGGATCTCCTCGTTGATCTTGCTCGCCTCGCGGCCGAAGCGCACCAGGTCGGTGATCTCGACGCTGCCGTAGAAGCGGCGGTAGACCGGTGGTGGCGGCTCGCCGATCGGCTCGTCGATCACCACCGTGCCCGGATCGTACGTCGCCGTGGTGCCGTTGCGAACGACGCGTTGCCCATCGGTTTCCGGTCTGGCCGCCTCCCGCTGCTGGTCCCGTTCGAGTTGCGCGCGGGCTACCTCGGGCCTGACGATGACGCTCTGGCCGTCGGCCGAGATCCCCACCGCCTGGTTGGC
>DATGQR010000203.1:0-5914 GCA_035304105.1 Thermomicrobiales bacterium
GGTCGCGGTTTCGGCGGCCTGGGTGGCGAGGAACTCAGAGGTCGCGGTGGATTGCGCGTAGAACTCCTCGATCGTCTCGGTGGCCCAGGCGGCCGCCGTGGGCGGGAGTGTCGGCGTGGATGTGGGCTCACTCAGCGGCACCGGGGCCAGCAGCTGGTCGATGTAGTCGTCGATCTCTTGATCCGAGATGACGATGTTGAAGTCATCGAGCCCCTGGATGAGCAACTGGTTCTCGACCATCTCGTTGAGGGCATCGGGGTTGATGTTCTTGTCGCCGTTTTCGAGGTCTTCCAGCTCGAGCTGCAAGATCTCGACCTGCTGCCGGAGCGCCGGCTGCTGGTCCTGGCTGGCTGTCTGAAGTTGCTGAGCCAGGCCCGTCAACTCCTGGAGCAAGGTGTACTTGCGGTACTTCTCGTAGTCGCTGCGGCGGATGTCAACGCCGTTGACCGTCGCATAGGTCTCGCGCGGGACGAGGATGTATTGCCAGATCGCGCCGGCCACCAGGACGACGACCACGATCAGGGCCAGCACCGTCGTGATGATCATCAGCATGCGGCGCTGGCGTTCTTCGCGCTGTGCCCGAGAGATGTGGCGGCCCGGTTCCGAGCCGCCGGTCAAGGGCGCGAAGAAGCTGCGGACACGCTCAAGCATGAAGCCCCACCAGTTCCTGTCCTATTGAATGGGCCTGCCGCGTGGTGGGCAGCCGGCGACGTCTAGCGGCGCCGGCCACCGCGCCCGCCACGGCCCCGGCGCTCGCGCTGTGCCGCTCGACCGTCATCGACGAACGGCAGCAGAGCCAGATGCCGGGCGCGCTTGATCGCCTTGGCCAGCGAGCGCTGGTGCTTCGCGCTCACGCCGCGGCGCCGGCGCGGCTCGATCTTGCCCAGATCGGAGATGAACTGCCGGAGCAGTGCCACGTCCTTGTAATCGACGTGCACGATGCCCGCTTCAGCGAGCGGGTTGACCTGCCGGCGCGGGAACCTTCGCCCGCCGCCTCGTCGTCCAGCACTCATGTTTCGTCTTCCTTTCACGCAATGGAACGCAACCCCGAGCCGCCTGAGATCCTGCGGCTAGAAGGGCACGTCATCCAGGTCGTCATCTTCAAAATCGTCGTAGCGTTCGCCCGCGTCCCGGGCGCCGCCACGCGGGCTGCCGCCGAAGTCGCCGCTCTGGCCCATCGGCGCGCCGGCACCGGCGCGCAGGGCCTCGGACTCTTCGCGGGTGTTGAGCATGACGAAGTTATCGGCGTTGATCTCGATGCTCGTGCGCTCGACACCGTCCTGGCCAGTGAAGCTGCGGATCTGCGGCTGGCCATCGACCAGTACCTTCATGCCGCGCACGAGGTACTGATCGGCCACCTCCGCCATGCGTCCAAACACGGCGACGCGGTACCAATCGGTCTCGTCCTGATACTCGCCACCGCCGGTCGGGCGACGTCGATTGACCGCGACGGAGAAGTTCGTAACCGGTGTGCCGGACGGCGTGTAGCGCATTTCCGGGTCGCGGCCAAGGTTGCCGACAATGATGATCCGACTATATCCACGTGACATGCTTTGGCTCCTTGTCCGCTGGCAGCGCCTCAGGCGTCGTCTTCGTCGTCCTCGTCGCTGGCGTCGTCCTCTTCCTCGCCGTCGTCCTCAACCTCATCGCCGTCGTCATCGTCACCGCCATCGCCGCCATCATCACCGGCAGCGACGGCTTCGTCCTCGCTCGGCTCCGGCGCAACCGCCTCGCGCGCCTCGTCCGCGTCGCCCTCGCCCTCATCGTCGTCTGGCTCGCCGTAGTCCTGGCCGGTGCGCTCGGTGAGCGGATCGTACTTGACGATAAGGTGACGGATGATCGTCGAATCGAGCCGGATATCGCGGTCGAGATCGTCGACCTGGCGCGGCTCCATGTCGAAATAGTAGAGCACATAGAAGGCGTCGCGAAACTTCTGGATGGGATAGGCGAGCCGGCGGCGGCCCCACGGGCTGTCGTAGGTGAAGGACTCGACCGTGCCGTTGTGCGTCTCGATCAAGCCGCTGACACGCTCGACGACGGCCGGCAGGCCCTCTTCCGTCACCGTGGGGGCGACGACGATCATCATCTCGTACTTGCGGGGTTTTGGTGCATGACGTGCCACCACGCGCAAGCTCCTTCCAACGGGTTCGTGCTGCTCGCTCACGGGGCCGGCGCTTGCGCAACGGCGGCCGCGGCAGCACTGAAAGGCCGATTTTGATTTTGGCTGCTGTTCTTCTTCAAAGAACGGCAAGCAAGAAGGGAGTGTATCAAAACGCCTGGCCACCTGCCCCATCCGGCAACGGCCGCACCTGCGCCCCGCCGGAGGCGACCGCCGCGACCACGGCCTCACCAGCGATGCCCAGCTCCGCGCCGACCCGAGTAAGGGCATCGCGCACGGCGGATGCGCGCTCCTCGCGCGCCAGCGCCAACACCGTCGGGCCGGCTCCGGACAGGCACGCCCCGGCCGCGCCAGCATCGAGCGCTGCGGCGATCATCGGCTCCAGGTGCGGGAAGAGGCTGGCGCGATATGGCTGGTGGAGCCGGTCGGTCATCGCGTCGGCCAGCAGGCGCTCATCGCCATTCTGGAGCGCGTGCGCCAGCAGCGCGGCGCGGCCCACGTTGGCGGCCGCGTCGGACAGCGGCACCTGCGCCGGCAAAACGCCGCGCGCGTCGCTGGTGAAGGCGGTCAGCTGGGGGATGAACAGGACCGGTCGCCAGGCCAACCGCGCGGCCAGTTGCGCGGCGATATAGCCCTCGCCGGTGGTGACGGCAACCGTCACGCCTCCCAGCACGGCGGCCGAGACATTGTCCGCGTGACCTTCGAGCTGCCCGCCGATGGTGATGAGCTCGTCGCTCGCCAGCGGCTCGCCGTCAAGCAACATCGCGGCAGCCTGCAATCCGGCGACGATCGCCGCCGCCGAGGAGCCCAGTCCGCGCGCCACCGGAATGTCGGACTGCGTCTCGATCTCGACGGGCGGCAGGTGGCGGCCGGCGCGCTCGGCCAGGCGCCGCATGCTGGTGAGTACCAGGTTCTCCCCGCCGTGCAGGTCTGGCTGGCTGGCGTCATTTCGGCGCCCAGAGCCGGCGTCGACGACGCGCACGCGCGTGTGCAGGTCAATGGCCAGCGCCAGGCTATCGAAGCCCGGCCCCAGATTGGCGCTGGAAGCCGGGACGAGCACTTCAAAGGACATCGGCCATCGCCCTGTCCAGCGCGGCCTCGGTGGCGTCGATTAGGACCGGCCGGTTGGCGTCGTCTCCGCCCTTCCCGGCCAGGTGGTAGTCCGCCACGACGTCGACGTCCTTCATCAGATCGCCGGTCAGGTAGGTCAGCACGGTCTCGCCCTGGTCGATCACTCCGTCGGCAACCAGGCGGCGAATGCCGGCCAGCCCCGCGGCCGAGGCCGGTTCGCAACCAATCCCGACGCGGTCGATGGCGGCCTTGGCGCGCAGCAGTTCGTCGTCCGAGACGGCCAGGACGAGTCCCTCAGTCTCGCGGATCACACGCCAGGCGCGCGGGTAGTTCACCGGGTTGCCGATCTGAATCGCGCTGGCGACCGTGCGCGCATTCACCGGCTCGAGCCGTTCAAAGCCGCGCTGGTAGGCGGCGGCGAAAGGCGCAGCCCCGCTGGCCTGGACGACGGCCACACGCGGCACGCGGTCGATCAGTCCGGCGGCGTTGGCTTCGCGGATCGCCTTGCCGAGCGCGCTGACGTTGCCCAGGTTGCCACCTGGCAGTACGACCCAGTCGGGCACCTCCCAGCGGCGCTGCTGGAGCGCCTCGAAGAAGATTGACTTTTGACCCTCCAGTCGGAACGGGTTGAGCGAGTTCAGCAGGTAGAGCCCGTAGCGCTCGGTCGCGCCACGCACCATGTTCATGGCCGCGTCGAAGTCGCCGCGCACCTGGATGATGCGCGCTCCGTACGCGACCGTCTGGGCCAGCTTGGCGGCCGAGATCTTGCCCTCCGGGACGAAGACGACCGACGGCATGTTGGCTGTGGCAGCGTAGGCGGCCACCGAGGCGCTGGTGTTGCCGGTCGAGGCACAGGCGACGACGGACGCGCCGATCCAGCGCGCGTGGCTGATGCCGACGGTCATGCCGCGGTCCTTGAACGAGCCGGTCGGGTTTTCGCCCTCGTGCTTGAACCACACTTCGACGCCGGCGACGTCGTCCAGGCGGGGATCGTGGTAGAGGTTGGTGTTGCCCTCCGGCTTGGAGACGATGACGTCCGTGGGAAAGTCCGGCATCAGCTCGCGATAGCGCCAGACTCCCGAGCGCAGCGGGTGGTCGAGCGCCCCGAGCCGGGCATCGAACACGTCGCGCGAGAGCCGGGGGATGTCCAGCTCGACCTCCAGCAGCCCGCCGTCGTCGTCGGCGAGGCGCGCGCTTTCGGGCGGGTACACCGTCCCGTGCTCGATCGACCGCAATCGCATGTCGTCCACCATTCCCCTCCACCCAATCGATACCCGGCGCTGATTGTAGCGAAGCGCGGCGGCGGAAAAGGAACCGGCCCGCCAGTTGCCTGGCGGGCCGGCCTGCACCCAGTCTGATATCCGGGAGGCTAGGAGGTCGTGCGGTGCGGGTCGAGCGCGTCGCGCAGACCGTCGCCGACGTAGTTGATCGAGAGGACAGCCAGGAAGATCGCCATACCCGGGAAGACGACCATCCACCAGGCCAGTTCCATGTAGTCCTTGTTGTCGTAGAGCAGGCGGCCCCAGGTGGGGACGTCCGGCGGGAAGCCCAGGCCCAGGAAGGACAACGAGGACTCGGTGATGATCGCCGCGCCGACGCCCAGCGTCGCGGCGACGATGACCGGGCCGAGCGCGTTGGGCAGGATGTGCTTGAAGATGATCGACGAGCGCGACGCGCCGATGCAGTAGGCCGCCTCGATGAATTCCTTCTCCTTGATCGAGAGGAACGAGGCGCGCACCAGGCGAGCCACCGGCATCCACGACAGGACGCCGATGATGCCGACGATCAGTATGAACATGCCGATCTCCAGGCCGAAGCGCTGCCGCATCGAGTCGCGGAACAGGTAGATGATCAGCAGCAGCAGCGGCAGAATCGGCAACGAGAGCATCATGTCGACGAAGCGCATCAACGCGGAGTCCACGAAGCCGCCGAAGAAGCCGGACAGCGCGCCGATCAGCGTCCCGAGCGACATCGAGATAATCACGGCGACGATGCCGACGGCGATCGAGATGCGCCCGCCATAGAGAACGCGCGCGAAGAGGTCGCGGCCCATGTCGTCGGTCCCGAAGGGGTGCTCGGCCGACGGCGCGGTCATGCTCTTCGCGAAGTTGATCTCACCGGTGCCCTTCGGCCAGACATACGGCCCGATGATGACGGCGATGATCAGGAACAGCAGGATGAAGGTGCCAGCGACGGCCAGGCGGTGCCGGCGGAATTGCCGCACTGCGTCGCGCCACAGCGTGCGCGGCTTCTTGGCGCCAAGCTGCCCCAGCGCGAGGTCGCGTGCCGCAGCCGACTGCTCGCGGGCGCTGGCTTGCGATCCAGTTGCTTCTGCCATATGAGCTTCCCTTTCCGTGCAGAGCGGCTGCTAGGAGTACTTGATGCGCGGATCAAGCCAGCCATAGATGATGTCGGCCACCAAATTGAAGAACACGACCAGGATCGAGAACATGAAGGCAAGCGTCATGACGACCGGTGTGTCGTTATTGATGATCGAATCGATCAGGAGTCGGCCCAGACCCGGCACACGGAAGATCTGCTCGGTGATGACGGCGCCGGTGATCACGCCCGGCAACTGCAGGGCGACGATCGTGACGACCGGGATCAGCGCATTGCGCAGGACGTGACGGCTGATGACGTGCCGCTCGGCCAGGCCCTTCGCCCGGGCAGTGCGCACGTAATCAAGGTGCAGGTTTTCGAGCATCGAGGCGCGCACATAGCGCG
>DATGQR010000204.1:0-6265 GCA_035304105.1 Thermomicrobiales bacterium
GCCCGGTCATCGTCCTGTTCCCGGACATGATCTTCGAGGCCGACCTGACTGAAGCCGTGCGCAGCGACGCCGACGGCATTCTCTGGGTGCGTGAGGTCGAAGATCCCAGCCGCTTCGGCGTGGTCGTCACCGAGGGCGGCCGCGTCACGCGCCTGGTCGAGAAGCCGGACGAGCCGATCTCGAATCTGGCCGTCATGGGCATCTACTACTTCCGCGATTCCCAGCGCTTGATGGAGACGATTGAGCGGCAGATCAGTGACGACAAGGTGACCAAGGGTGAATATTTCCTGGCCGACGCGATCCAGATGATGATCGACGAGGGCGCGACCTTCACGACTAGCGAGGCCAGTGTCTGGCAGGACGCCGGCACGAACGAGGCGCTGCTGGAGACGAACCGCTACCTGCTCGACCAAGCGAAGGCGAGCGCCAGCGCAGAGAACAGCCTGATCGTGCCACCCGCATTGATCGACCCAACGGCTAAGGTCGAACGCTCGATCATCGGGCCGTACGTCAGCATCGGCCCCGGGGCGGAGGTCGTCGGCTCGATCGTCTCCGACTCGATCATCGACACTCGCGCCCACGTGAAGTCGGTCAGCATCTCCCATTCGATCGTCGGGCGCGACGCATCGATCCGCGGCCGCCAAGAGCGCGTCAACGTGGGCGACAACAGCGAACTGGACCTGGGGTACGGTGGGGATGACTGAGGACACCCCGACCTGGATCGAGTTCTCAGTGCTGGCCGACGCCGAATCAGTGGAGTCTGTCGCCGAGCTGCTGCGCCGCTATGGCCACAACGAAGGCGTGGTCATCGAGGAAGCCTACCGGCAGGACGAGGACGGCGAGGGCTTCGAGATTGACCCGACCCGGCCGGTGACGGTGCGCACCTACTGGCCGGACGACGCCGACGCCCCGGCCCGGCGCGCGGCGCTGGAGGAAGGGCTATGGCATCTGCGCCAGCTCGGCGCTGTGGGCGTGCCGACCGAGCGCATCATCCGGGAGGATGACTGGGCTTCCGCCTGGAAGCAGCACTTTCCCGTGCTACGGATCGGCAAGCGCTTCGTCATCCGGCCCACCTGGCAGGACTACAACCCGCAGCCGGGAGACCTGACGATCCACCTCGACCCCGGCATGGCGTTCGGCACCGGCTCCCACCCGACGACCGAGATGTGCCTGATCGCGCTGGAGGAGGTCGGCTGCGAGGGCAAGACGGTGCTGGATGCCGGGGCGGGCTCGGGCATCCTCTCAATCGGCGCGTGCCTACTGGGCGCGAAGTCGGTCGATGCCGTCGAACTCGACCCATATGCGGGTCGTACACTGGCGAACAACCTCGAAGTCAACGGCGTGGCCGACCGCTGCAACGTGATCGTCGGGCCAATCGGCAGCGTCCTGCCCGATGGCGCGACCTACGACCTGATCCTCGCTAACATCGTGGCGCGCGTCTTCGTCGAGGACGCCGCGACGTTTGCCCGGGCATTCGCCTCGGACGGGCGCATGATCGCCAGTGGCATCATCGCCGAGCGCGAGCCGGAGGTACTGGACGCCCTGGGCCGCTACGGCATCCGCGTCGAACGGCGCATGACCAGCGGCGACTGGGTGACGCTGATCCTGACGCGCGACGCCGGATGACCGTTCACCGCTTTTACATCCTCGACAGGCTCTCGCCCAATGCTTCCGGGAGGCTCTCGGCCGAGCAGGCGCGCCAGGCGGGCAAGGTCCTGCGGCTGCGCCCCGGCGACGAGATCGTCGTGTTCGACGGCACCGGCAGCGAATACACTGGGACGTTGGCCGAGGCAGACCGCGACGGCTGGGAGTTCGCCACCGACGAGGGGCGCTGGCCGGAGCGCGAGCCGCGCTTGCGACTCACGGTGGGAATAGCCCTGATCCGGAACGAACGCTTCGAGCTGGCCGTCCAGAAGCTGACCGAACTGGGGGTGACGCGCATCGTGCCGCTGGCTGCCGAGCGCAGCGTGATATCCTACTCAGATGCCCGCAGATGGCACAATCGGCGGGCGCGGCTCGAACGGATCATCATCGAAGCAGCCGAACAATCCGAGCGCGTGACATTGCCGGACCTGGACGCCCCCCTGACCGTGAGCGAGTTCCTGGGCAGAAACGCGGAGATGGATATCATCGCGCTCGTCGAACGGACCGGCACGACGCCGCTCGGCGCGATCCGTCCCGGCGGCCAGGTGGCGCTGATGATCGGGCCGGAGGGCGGCTGGGCGCCGCGGGAAGTGGAGCAGATCGGGGCAGCGGGCGCGACGCTCGCGAACATGGGCGCCTTGATCCTGCGAGCCGAGACGGCCGCGATCGTGGCGGCAGGGCACTTGATCATCGCCAGCGCTACCGAGGGAAGCAGCACATCATGACAGCGACCGAGATCACAACCGGAGTCATCCGCACTGCGGATGTCGCCAACCCGAAAAAGCGCCGGCGGGTCGCCCTGCGGCCCGAGATCCCGGCGGTGATCCAATCAGTCGCTCCGGGCGCGCTGGCCGACGAAATCGGGCTGGCACCTGGTGACCGCATCATCACCGTCAATGGCCAGCGGCTACGAGACGTAATCGACTTCGCCTACTACTCCGACCAGGAGGAGGTCACGCTCGAAGTGCTCCACGGCGACGAGCTGGTCATCTACGAGGTCGAGCGCGACTTCGATGAGCCGTGGGGCGTGGAGTTCGCCGATCCCACCTTCGACGGCATCCACGTCTGCGAGAACAGCTGCCCGTTCTGCTTCATCAAGCAGATCCCCAAGGGCATGCGCCGCAGCCTCTACGTCATGGACGACGACTACCGCTACTCGATGCTCTACGGAAGCTTCGTGACGCTGACGAACCTGACCGAGGAGGACTGGCAACGCATCGAGGAGCAGCGGCTCGGCCCACTCTACGTCTCGGTTCACTCGACCAACCCCGAGCTACGCACCGCGCTTGTTGGCAATCCGCGCGCCGCGCGAATCATGGACGACCTGCGCCGCCTGGAAGAGATCGGCATCGACTACCACGCGCAGCTCGTGCTCAACCCCGGCATCAACGACGGCCCCGAGATGGACCGCACGCTGCGCGACCTGGAGAGCATCGGTTCGCACCTCAAATCAATTGCCGGCGTCCCGGTCGGGCTGACCCGCTTCGGCATGGAGCGCCAGAGCAAGCGCGTGCGCCTCTCGCGCACCTGTATGCGGACCTTGCCCGGCACTCAACTGGAGGTGCGCCGCTACGAGACGCACGAGGCGCTGGACGTCATCGCCCAGGCCGAGCGCTGGCAGGAGCATTTCCGGCGCACGCGTGGGCAGACCTTCTTCTACCTGGGCGACGAGTTTTACCTGATGACCGGCACACCGATCCCGCCAACCGCCCATTACGACAGCTTCGGGCAACTGGAGGACGGCATCGGCCTGACCCGGCGCTTCCTGGACGACGTCGAAGCGCTCCTCAGCCGCCCGCGCCGAGCTCAGGCCTACCGCCCTGGCATCGTCGCCTGCGCTACGCTGATCGGGCCAACGATGACCGAGAGCATCGAGCGCCTGAACGGGACGCTTGGCACCAAGATCCGCCCGGTGGTGGTCGACAATCGCTTCTTCGGCCCCGAGATCAACGTCTCGGGCCTCTTGACCGGTCAGGACGTGGTGACGGCGCTCGAAGACCGCCCGGGCGATGAACCGGTGTTCATCTCCAACCACATGATCTCAGCGCGCACGAACACGCTGCTGGACGACATGCGGCTGGAGGATTTGCAGACGGCGCTCGGCCGCCCGGTCATCGTCGCCGAGCACCTCTCCGACGTCTGCCGGGAACTGAGCCAGCCCGCCTGATATCGGCGGCATCACTCCACGCGTGCTGATCGCCTCAGCGCCAGCACTGACGCACTGAGACGTGAGGATGGCACTATGTTCCTCATCGGGTCGTAGGGACTTGGCCGTTTCCAGAACCCCGCAGAGTAACCCCAGGTATTCCGAGCCCGTCGAGGGATCTTCATGACGTCTACAGCGTCGCGGGTAGCCCCGAGCCTCACCGAACGCTCCGGCGGTCAACCCGATTCCTCGACGGGCTCGGAATACCTGGGGTTGCCTGGAATCTCTCCTCGAGAAACCTGCGCCACCGGCAGTGCTACCGTCGGCGGAAGGCGGAGAGAGCGAGGAAGAAGAGCGTCACGAAGCCGGCGCCCAGGGCCACAACGACGGTGCGCGGCACGTTGCCCCAGCCCTCCTGCTCCTCCTGAGCGGGTTCGTAAGCGGGGAGCTCCAGCGAGCGCAGGCGAAACCAGAGGCGCACCGTCTCGCCCATTGCGCGGAAGACGACACGCGGGCTGCCCCCGGAGGACTTGCCTGCCACGCGCGGGTAGTGGTTGACGCCCACCTCGACGATGCTGGCGCCCATCATCTTGGCCATGGCCAGCATCTCGGTGTTGATCAGCGCGCCGGGCATCTCCAGCGGCATACGGCGGATCAGGTCGGCGCGGTAGATCTTGAAGGCGCAATCGACATCGCGCATGTGGACGCCGAAGAGGATCCAGACAGCGACATCGAAGATCTTGGCGTAGACCTTGCGATAGAGCGCGTCGCTACGCTTGATCCGGAACCCGGCGACGATGTCGTAGTGGGGCACGTAGGGCAGTAGGGCGGTGATGTCGGACATGTCGAATTGCCGGTCGGCGTCCATGAACATGATCAGGTCGCCGGTCGCCGCCGCGAAGCCGGAGCGTAGCGCCGAGCCGTAGCCTTTGTTGGTTTCATGGTGAACCGGGCGGATGCGCGGGTCCTCAGCGCTCAACGCTTCGATGATCTCCCCGGTCCCGTCGACGCTGCCGTCGTTGACCACGATGATCTCGTAGTCGCGGAATAACTCGTCGAGTACCTGTCGGGAGCGGTCCACGACGGCCTCGATGTTGGCGGCCTCGTTGTGGGCCGGCAAGACGACGGACAGCTTCTTTTCCAGCACGACGGTCACTTTCTGATTCTTCGCGCGCCCCCCCTTCGCTGAAGGATACCCTCAGCAGCGCCGCTCTGCCGTGTACAAGGGGCTAGTACTTCGGCATCTCGGTGAGTGCGATGTAGCTGGGACGCGGCGACCAGTCGGGTTCAAGGACCCCCCAGGGCGCCTTCTCGTTGCTCGGCGGCAGGTTGATCGCGAAATTCAGGTTCCAGACGAACATACCGGTCATCCAGGGCCACTCGGTGCGGGCAATCTCGAAGGCGCGCACCAGATACTGCGCCTGCTCCTCTTCGGTGATGAATTGGCCATACTCGTAACCGGGCGCCTGGTTGGCGGTCGACCAGCCGAACTCGGTCAACCAGATGGGCTTGTGTCCCTCGCCATTAGCCTCCATGACCGCGCGCAGGTCCTGGACGCGCCGGAAGTAGAACGAGCGATGATCGGACCAGCCGTCGGTGCCGGGGTTGTCCGGCCAGAACTGGTCGGGCGAGTTGCTGTTGCTGCCGGGATGGGCGCCCAGGATGTCGTAGTATCCCTTCACCTCACCGCCGTTGTAGGCGTAGATCTGTTCGAGGAAGGTGACATCATCGACGGCCAGCGTCGGGTCGTTCACGCCGGTCGGCGTCAGGCCGCCGAAGAGGACTTTGGCATGGGGGTAACCGGCCTTCACGCCGCGGTAGCCGGCCTTGAGTAATTCGACATAACGTCCAGCGTCGACGTAGCCGCCCGTCTCATAGGCCAGGTTCTGCTCGTTCCAGATCTCCCAGGCTTCGACGCGGCCGCCGAAGTGCGCGGCGGCCGCGCGCATGAAGTCCTCGAACGGGGCGGTGTTCGTGGGGATGCCTTCTTCCTGCCCCTCGGGCAGCGCCCAATGCGGGGCGCGGACGATGCTGACCAGGACGCGCTTCTGGTAGCGCTCGGCGGCCCGCAGGAAGCGTTCCAGGCGATGCCAGCGGTAGACGCCCGGCTCGGGCTCCAGCTGGCTCCAGAGCGCCTGGATTCTCACCGCGCCGAAGCCGGCGTGGTCGACCAGGTGCATCGAGCGGTCGTTGAACTCGGCGCCGCGCTCCTCGCCGGACCAGGCCACGTTGAAACCGTAGCGGAAGTTGGTGTCGGTCCACCAATGGCGGGTCGGGTCCTCGGGCGGGGCATCGGGCGACTGGCGTTGAGTTGCCTCTTCCGGCGCGCCGTGAGCGAGTAGATACTCGGTGCCGAGCAGACCGAGCAGGAACTCGTACGCGGTGCCCTGGTTCTCAGGGTGCCACTCGACGCGGGTGCGCTCGAAATACTGGACGGTGTAGACGTTGCCGTCGCCGGCCGGCGGCGGCTGGTTA
>DATGQR010000205.1:0-2646 GCA_035304105.1 Thermomicrobiales bacterium
GATCCATCTCCAGAACGTCGAGGAGCGTCGGATAGAGGTCGACCAGCTGGGTCGGCGTGTCGAGGACGCGCAACGGCCCGGACGCGTGCGGACGCTTGATCATCAAGAGTGCATTGACTTCCGAGAGCAGGCGCCGGTTCAACCGATCGAAGGTCTTGGGCGCCGGCTCGTCCGAGGGCTCCTTTGGCTCGAACGTGGTCCAATGGCCGGTGTCGGCGTGCAGCACGATGGTCGCCTCGTCGTAGCGGCCGAGGTCCTTCAGGCGCTGCAGCAAGGCGACGACCAGCCGCACCGCGCATTCGGCATGGACCAGATAGTCCTGCCTGACCTCCCAGGGCGTGCGCTTGTTGGGCGGCGGCCCGACGTACTCACATTGGCCGTCCATCACCTCGGGCCCGTGCGGCAGCACGGCATGGGCATAGAGGTACTGCCCGTGGGCGGGGCGGCGGGCCTCCTCGCGAGCGAGACGGCGCAGCATCAGCACGCTGGCGAACGGCTCGATCCCTTCCTCTCCGGAGAGCAGCGCCTCCGAATCGATGAACAGGCCGAAGGCCTGCCGCCGGATCACGTCGCCGGCCGCCAAAGCCTCGTTGGTCAAAAAACTCGGCGCGACGCTGGCGACCCAGATCTTGACGAAATCATAGAAGCGGGTGTGTTCGACGTGCTGCTCCTGCTCGTAAATGCTCATGAGGTCCCAGAACTTCTGGGCGTAATCGTTGCCCCAGTCGGGATAGGGCGCATACATCCAGACGTCGTAGCCCGCCTCGACCATGGAACTGAGCAGGCCCCGCTCGTGCCAGGACGTCACCCAGTCCTCGTATGCGCCGGTGTGATAGAAGGTGCCGGTGAAGTAGCTGGCGGACGACGGCACGGTATTGACGTGATTGGCGATGTTGTGCCGGAACAGGTCGAAGCCCTCGAACTCCCGCTGCCAGCCTAGCCGCTCGACGGTCGACAGGAAGCCGTCGGTGTCCATCATGTCCAGGACGATGTGATAGACGTTGCCCTCGATCGCGGGTTCGGCGCTCTTCGCCCGCAGGGTCTCCTGGTCCTCTTCCACCGTGGGCTTGGCCACGCCGGGGTCGCCGGTGAGCGGATTGACCAGGAAGTAGCCGAAGCCGAGGATCAGGAGCGACAGCGAGAACGTCGTGGCGATGGTCAGGCCCCTGCCGCGCACGAGCTGGACGAAGCCGATCGTCAGCAGCACGAGAATGACCAGCTCGATCACGCTGTCCCGCAGCGGCTCGTCGCTGACCAGCCGCGAGCCGTCGAGAGGACCGACCTGCAGCGGGGTGTAGACGTGGGCGAGGAGCACGAACACCCCGAGGCAGAACAGGGCGATCGCGGTGATCGCCGCAGCGCGCGCATGACGGGCGGCGAGCAGACGGATGGCGGCGGCGGCGCCGAGAAACAGGACCGCCCCGATCCCCGCCGGGATCAGCAGCAGATACCAGGGGAAGTTCCAGTCCTCCCCGGAATGCGCGTAGAGGCTCAGCGGGATCAGGCAGAAGATCGAGACGAACGCCGTCGCGGCGATCAGGTAGTAGCGAGGATCGGGCGACCACAGGCGCTTCATGGCGGCGACGTCCCGGGCGGGGTCAGGTTCGGTCGTACCAGAACAGACGCCGGCCGTGCTGCGATACCGTCTGGTCGCGCACGATCCGGGCGTTCTGCTCCAGGCAGCTTGTGAACGCCGCCTCGTCGTAGTCGGTGAAGATGTCCTCGCGCAGCGCCAGCATGCGCTGCACCGTGGGATCGCTCTTGGGCACGAACTCGATCACGCCGGCCGGCGCGAGGCTGGTCAGCCAGGACAAGAGCTGGGGCAGCGGCACGTTGCGCCCGATCGCGAGATGGTGCTCGAAGGCGAGCGCGAGCAGTCCGTCGGCCCGGGCGCGGCTGGCGAAGCCGGCGCGCTCCGCCTGCTGCCAGCCCTGATCCGGGCTGGGGTTGGCGGCGTCGAGGAACAGCGGCAGGAACGACAAGTCCTGGCTGCTCGCGCGCGCGAAAGCGGTCTCGAGCACCCGTTGGTCGAAGTCGAAGCCGATCACGTCACGCGCCCCAGCCTCGAGGGCCACGACGGAATAGTCGCCGGCGTTGCAGCCGAGATCGAACACCAGACGTGGCTTCGCCCCCTCGACGAACTCGGCGACGAAGCGCCGCTTGGCCGCCTCCTCGTCCGAGGCGTAGCCATGCGTCCTCGCGTAGTCGCCCCAGGTGGTCGGCCCGGTATCGGCCGGCTGCAGCCGGGCAATCCAGTTGCGCAGCTGGGTCAAGAGACCGCAGAACGCCGTCTTCGACAGGCGCCCCTGGCGCACCTTCTCGATGCTCTTCTCGGGCTGCAAGAGGGCCCTTTGATCCAGCCGCGCCTGGAGCACGACGTGGCTCAGCACCTTCCACGACAGCTTGCGGCGCAGCGGCAGGAGCCGGGCGAGATCGGTCGCGGACACGCCCTCGAGGCTGCCGCGGTACCAGGCATTGTGCGGCACCCCTAGCAGCGCGCGCAGGAGCAGCGGGTTCAAAAACTGATCGCAGAACTGGCGATGGCCGATCCAGTACTCGCCCTCGCGATAGCGGCGCAGCGACAGGACGTCGATGAACACCGGGCGCGCGCCGCGGAACTGGACATTGTAGGCGGAGGCGTCGGAC
>DATGQR010000206.1:0-5159 GCA_035304105.1 Thermomicrobiales bacterium
ACCAAGTCAGCGACGGTGCGCCGGCCGCGCTCGTCGGACAGCGTGGTGATGTATCCGCCGGGCTTGTTGAGCATGATGTAGCGCATTCGCTGGCTGGGGATCGGTTTGCCATCGACCGCGATGCGGGCGGTCTCTGGGTCCACCTTGGTGCCCAGCTCGGTCACCGTCTCGCCGTCGACCGTCACCCGGCCGTCGAGGATCAGCTGCTCGGCCGCACGCCGCGAGGCAACGCCGGCGGCCGCGAGCACCTTCTGAAGCCGCTCCTGGCCGGTCATCGGTTCACTGTCCTTCCCCGGCCGGTTGACCGAGCGCGTACACCGGCAGCGCGGCGATCGTTTCCCCATCGAGCGAGAACTCGACAACCCCGCGCGACCCGGACTCTGCGCCATCGACGAGCGTGATCGTGTAGGTGATGCGCTCCAGCGCCGCGGTTTCGACCATCATCGTACGGGCCACCGGCATCCAGAGGCCCAGCTCCGCCAGCTCATCGCGTGCACCGAGCGAGGCGTAATCGCCGCCGAACGCAATCCATTCGCGCTCGCTGGCGACGTGCTGGAGAAGCAACGTGGTGTCGTTGTAGCGGTCCTGGCTGCCGATCACGACCGAGACGATGATGTTGTCGCCGTACTTGAAGGCGTTGATCAATGCCTGGCCGGCCGCGTCGGTCGTACCGGTCTTTACACCGATCGCCCCGTCGTGCAGCACAAACTGGTTGGTGTTCTCAAGCACGAGCTCGCGGGCATTCGGGCCGCCCACGTTCACACTGGCCCAGGGCGTCGCCACAATGCGGGCCAGCAGCGGATCTGCCAGCACCGCATCAGCAGCGCGCACCAGGTCGCGGGCCGTCGTCCACGAGCGCTCGTCGTCGCGGCCAACCGGATTCCCGAATGACGAGCTGCCCATGCCCAGCGAGAGCGCGACCTGATTCATCTCCTGGACGAAGCGCTCGACCGGGTCCGGCGCCTCGGGGTCGAGCCGCGCGCCGGCCGTTCGCGCAAGCGCCAGCGCCGCATCGCCGCCTGAGGGCATCAGCGTGCCGTAGAGCAGCTGCTCGACCGTCGCCACGTCGCCAGGCTCCAGGCCCATCTTCGAGAACTCTTCCTCGACCATATCGGCATCGACGATCGTTACCTGCTCCTCGATGCTCAGCACCCGTAGAGCGGTCAGCGCAGTCAAGAGTTTGGCCGTGCTGGCCGGCGGCAGGGCCGAGTCGGCGTCATCCTCGAAGAGCACCACCCCGGTTGTCAGGTCGACCGCCATCGAGGCCGGAGCTGAGAGTTGCGGCGCGGCCTGGAAACGGGGAGCGCCGAGGTGCGGCGCGGCGACGACGCCGGGGCCCGACGCCAGCGGCGTCAGAATCAGCGTGCAGATCATCGCAATCGCTATGCGCGGAGTCATTCGCCGGGGTGTACCTCCCAGACGGCCAGGCGAACAGTAGCTGTCCAGAAGTATAGGGGCCGCTGCGGGAACAGCAGTAACGGTATGGTAGTCTTCTGCCCGTTGTGGTCTGTGCGATTGAGGCGAGTGCATGACGACGGACTCGAAGAAATCCAGCCCGGTGCGCGCCGCCGTCCAACGGCTGACGCCCTACGTCCCGGTCGAGTCTCCAGAGTCTCTGGCCGCGCGCCTTGGCATGCCGCTCGACATGATCCTCAAGCTCGATTCGAACGAGAACCCGTACGGCTGCTCGGTGTCAGTGCAGGAAGCTCTCGGCGCCTTCGATCGCTTCAACCACTATCCCGACGCCCAGGCGGCCAGCCTGCGAGAGCGCCTAGCTATCTACGCGGGCGTCAAGCCGGACACGATCATCGTTGGCAACGGCTCCGACGAGCTAATCGACCTGCTCTTGCTCTCAATCCTCGACCCGGGCGACGAGGTCATCATTCCCGAGCCAACCTTCGGCGTCTACCGGGCGCGTACCGAGTTGTTCGGCGGCACGCCGCGCATCGTGCCGCGCACGGAGACCTTCGATCTCGACTTGCCGGCGCTGCTCGATAGCGTCACTGACGCCACCAAAGCGATGTTCATCACGTCGCCGAACAACCCGACCGGCAACCTGGCGACTCCGGCGGAGATCGTATCGCTGCTCGAAACCGGCGTGCTTGTGATCGTCGACGAGGCCTATTACGAATTCTGTGGCAAGACCGTCGTTCCACTGACACAGGAGTTCGACAACCTGGTCGTCCTGCGGACATTCTCGAAGTGGGCGGGGCTGGCCGGTATGCGCATCGGCTACGGCATCTTTCCCGATCATCTCGCCGCGCAAATCTGGAAGGTCAAGCCGCCGTTCAACGTCAGCGCCGCGGCGCTGCTGGCCGCCGAGGCATCGCTCGATGACATCGAGTTCCTGCACGTCTCGATCAACCGCATCCGAAACGAAACGCGGCGCATGGGCCGCATGCTGGCGACGCTCGACTTCCTGCAGCCCTACCCGACTGTCGCCAACTACATCCTCTGCAAAGTCACCCGCGGCGACGCCCACGATATCCACCAACGGCTCGCCGACCGCGGCATCATGGTCCGAGCCTATGGCGAGGGGCCGCTGCGCGATTACCTGCGCATCAGCACCGGGCGCCCCGAAGACACCAACCGCTTGATGACAGCGTTACAGACTATCGGGGCCAATGTCTGAGCGGCGCGCATCGGTCGAACGCTCGACCGCCGAGACCACGATCACGCTGGCGTTCGACATCGACGGCAGCGGCCAGTCGACGGTCAACACCGGGATCGGCGCGCTCGATCATTTCCTGACGCTCTTCGCGCGCCACGGCCTCTTCGATCTCGAAGTCGCCGTGCAGGGCGATCTTGACGTCGACGGGCACCACACGGCCGAAGATGTCGCCATCTGCCTGGGGCAGGCGATTCACCGCGCGTTGGGCGACCACCGCGGCATTCGGCGCACGGCCAGCGTCGCCGTGCCGATGGACGAGGCGTTGGCGCACGTCGCCGTCGACCTTTCGGGCCGCTCGTACTTCGTGCTGAACGGCAGCTTCTCCGCCAGCCACGTCGGGGACCTCGAAACCGACCTCGTGCGGCACTTCTTCGACAGTCTGAGCCGAGAGGCGCGCATGAACATCCACGTCGTCGCGCTCTACGGTCTCAACGCGCACCACGAGGTCGAGGCGATCTTCAAGGCATTCGCCCGGGCGCTCGATCAGGCGTCGCAGGTCGATCCCAGGCTGGCCGGCCGCCTGCCGTCAACGAAGGAGCGCATCGAGGGGGCGGCACCGCCTGGCGTCGACTGAGCACCCACGTATTCAATCGACCAACATCCATGACTTCAGGTTGCTTGGCTAGCTTGGAGTTATCCAGTTTCAGCCGCGTACGAACGCAAGCGCAATGGCTCGAGTAGCCGATCAGTCCCGTTTGACATCCTGGCACATAGACAATGTTCCCAAACGTTGTATGCTTCAGGTGTACGAACAGCACCAGGTGAGGGCCGGGCTGCTGCAAGGAGGGTGCATTGCAGAGGGAAGTCGTTTCGCGCGCGTGGTCCCGCGCGATACTCGTGTGCCTGACCGCTTCACTGATCGCTGGCTTGTCGCTTTGGACTACGGGTCCGGTGCTCCGAGCCGGCGCGGAACCATTGCCGCGCGTGTTCGCCGGCCCGGGCGTCTACTTCCCGGACACCGGCCAGACGATGAATGGACCGTTCCTGCGGTATTGGATGGTGGATCTCAAAGAGCTTGACATCGGCCATCCAGTCACCCCGGCAATCCAGCTCGGTGACGCGATCGTTCAGTGGACGGAGTTCGGGCGCCTCGAGTATCACGGACCTGACCCGAGCACGGCACAACCGGAAGACGTCGTCCGCGCCCCGATCGGCCGACTGTATGCCGAGAAGCTCGGTTACACGCGCTGGGTGCCGGCCTTCAAACCCGTCGATGCGGCCGGAACCGAAGCGCGCTATTTCTACGAGACGCGCCACAGCCTGGCCAACGACTTCCTGCGCCACTACGAGCAGCCGGGCCGCGACGAGCAACTCGGAGCCCCGATCTCCGAAGAGTTCCGCGTCGGCGGCATCACCTACCAGTTCTTCGAGTACGGTGCGATGGCGTGGGACCCTGAGAACGGAACGCGCGTCGTTCCGCTGGGGCGCCTCGACGCTTCGCTCAACGGCTTCAGCACGCTGCCGGACGACTACCGGCCCGGCGACATCACCTACACCTCTGACGATCTCTTCGAACTGGCCGACGCCTTCGGTGAACGCTGGATCGAGATCGACCTCAGCGAGTACGAGGTCATCGCCTGGGCTGGCGATTTCGAGCTGCTGCGCTCCAAGGTCGTCATCGGGCCGCCGCAGGCGCCGACACCAACCGGTGATTTCGAGATCTACATTCGCTACGAGGTCCAGGACCTGCGCGGCATCGGCTGGAATGGCCAGCCCTACTACGCGCCCGGCACGCCGTGGGTGATGTACTTCTTCGAGGACTACGCGATTCACGGCTCGACCTGGCGCAATGAATACGCCATCGCAGACGGCGAGGGCTGCGTCATCCCACCCAACGACGTCGCCGAAAAGCTCTGGAAGTGGGCCGACTACGGCACCCGCGTCTGGGTTCACGACTAAGTAGGTCTCAATTTCCAACACTCACGAGCGGCCGCGGCCCGATCGGGCCGCGGCCGTCTTCATCGGTGGAGAACCGTGACCGGCGCCTGCCCAAGGACTTAATGGAGTGTTCCCTTTCGACGGGAACTCACCGCCTCGTATCGCACTTACGAATCACAAGTAATACTCCAAGAACGTTGCATATCACTAATCGTATGTAATACCCTGCCCCCGACATCGTCCGTACATCCACGCCCGCGTCACTGCTACCGGCAACCTGCGACGACTCGCGGGACAAGCGAACGCGAGTCCCGATCCAGGGCATCTCGTCGATGGCCGACCGCCGGGCAATGTGGAGAAGGGGAGAGACATGCACAGCCTACGGCGAGTCCAATCCGCGCGCACCGGGCCTAGCTGGGCCTGGCGCTTCATTGCCCTGACGATCATCACCAGCCTCGTGCTGGGCGCAAGCGAGCTACGCGAGTCGCCGGTATCGGCGGCGCCGGCGACCACATTTGAAGTCGTTGGACCGGAGCACGTCGAGATTGGCGAGCCGATCGAGTTCACGCTGCGCGTCAAGGGCGCGAATGATCTCGCAGCCTTCGAGACG
>DATGQR010000207.1:0-6892 GCA_035304105.1 Thermomicrobiales bacterium
CACCGCCCAGCGAGCCGTTGACATCGCCGGGTTGCTGCCCCAAGCTGAGAAGGCCGTGCTGCCCGGCGCCAGCCACTTCGTGCAGATCGACCGCCCCCGAGCGCTGGCCCACCTGCTGGGACGACTGGTCGAGCGTGTCGAGTGAAAGAGAGTCCGGCGATGGCCAGAGCCGAGTTGACCGAGCGCGAATGGGCGATTCGCACCTGGATCTACGCTCACTTCGTCGAGCATGCGGTCCCGCCGACGAGCGGGCAGATCGCCGCCGAGTTCGGGATGACCGATGAAGAGGCGCGCCAGGCGCTCCGCAGGCTGCACGAGGCGCACACGCTCCTGCTGACGCCGGGCACCGACGAAGTCCGCATGGCCAACCCCTTCTCGGCCGTCCCGACGCCCTTTCCGGTGGTAGCGAACGGTCGCTCCTACTTCGCCAACTGCGCCTGGGACGCGCTCGGCATCCCGGCGATGTTGGGCGGCGACGCCGTGATCCACGCCCGCCTCGAAGTTGTGGATGAGAGTATCCAGATCCCGGTCGTCGACGGCATTCCACGTCCGGCTTCCGACTACCTGATCCACTTCGCCGTGCCCTTCCGCCACTGGTACGACGACCAGATCTTCACCTGAGCGACGATCCTGCTCTTCCGGTCGGAAGAGGACGTGGCGCGCTGGGTCGAACTGACCGGGAACGCTTCCGGCGAAACCGTCCCAATGATGACGATCTGGGAGCTTGGCAAAGCCTGGTACGCCGATCGCCTCTCGCCCGACTTCCGCGGCCTCGACCCTGCCCGGGTGCGCCGCATCTTCGATCAGGTCGGCCTCACATCCGACTTCTGGAGTGTTTCGAGCGACTAACGTAACGCCCTTGCCGCCACCAACCCGAATCGAAGCGCCTAAAGATGATCCGGGCGTTCAATCCCCGTAGGGGTGAAGCTTGTCTTCACCCCTACTGACAACAAGTGATGATGGCGGCAACCCGAGGGATCTCAGTTCCCTAGAGAGTGTCCGCCATCACCTTCCGGATGCTCGTTAAGTGTCCGGCCTCTAGCAGAGGCCGTCAGATGCCCAGCGCCAGGCCTTCGCTGCGCGGGTCGGCGCCGCCCTGGAGGACGCCGGTGGCCGGGTCGCGCGAGATCACGAACATCGAGCCGCCAGCCCCGTACGGCGGCAACACTTCGATGCGATGCCCGCGCTGGCGCAAACCGTCCAGCGCCTCGGCGCTGATGCGCGACTCGGCGCGGACGACGAACTCGTTGTCGATGTTGATCGGGTCGGTGCCCGGGAACGAGATCCAGCGGGGCGCTTCCACGGCCGCCTGGACGTCCATGCCGTAGTCGATCATGTTGGTGATGACCTGCATGTTCCACTGCGGCTGCTGGTCGCCGCCCGGCGTGCCGCCGACCAGGTGGATCTCGCCGTCCTTGCCGATGGCGTAGGCGTTGAGCGTGTGCATCGTGCGCTTGCCGGGCTCAAAGACGTTGGGGTGGCCTTCGACCAGCGAAAAACCGCGTCCCGCGCGGTTGTTGAGCAGCACGCCGGTGTCGCCGGCCACGAAGTGGCTGCCGAACCCCGCCGAGAGCGAGGTGATCAGCGAGACCATGTTGCCCTCGGCGTCGGCCGTGCAGAGGTAGGTCGTGTTGCCGGCGGTCTCCGGCAGCGCGCCCGGTTCGACCTTCTCGGTGGCCCGCTGCATATCGATGGTGGCGAAGCGCTCGGCGGCGAACTCCTTGGAGAGCAGCGTCTCCAAAGGGATGTCGCCGAAGCGGGGATCCTTCGTGTAGGCAAGGCGGTCGGCGAATGCGCGCTTCTTGGCCTCGATCATCAGGTGCAGCGCCTCGGCGGTGTTGTGGCCCAGCGCGGCCAGGTCCGCGTTCTCCAGGATGTTCAACTCTTCGAGAACGATCAATCCCTGGCTGGGCGGGCGCGTCTCGTAGACCGTGTAGCCGCGGTAGTCGGTCTGGATCGGCTCGTAGATCTCGCTCTCGTGGCCCGAGAAGTCGGCCGCGCTGAGCTGCCCGCCGGCCTCCTGGATAGCCGCGCCGATTCGCTCGGCAATCTCGCCCTCATAGAAGATCTCCGGGCCGCCCTCAGCCACCTGGCGCATCGTGCGCGCGAGGTTCTTCTGCACCAGGAAGTCGCCCGGAGCTGGTGGCTCGCCGTTCTTGAGGAAGACCTCTGCCGAGCTCGCGTACTTGGCTAACTCCCCGCTGGAAGCCCGGATCATGCGCGCCCCGGGCACCGACAGCGGGAAGCCATTCTCGGCGTAGTAGATGCCGTGCGCGAAGAGGTCGTCGACGCTCAGGCGGCAGTGGTTCTCGATCGCCCAGAAATAGGCGGCCACGGCGCCGGGCACCGCGATCGACAGCGGCCCGAAGAAGGGCATCTTGTCGTAGCCCTGCGAGATGAACCACTCGCGGTCGACCGAGCGCGGGCCGATGCCGGAGCCGTTGACGGCGGTGGCGCGCTTCTTCGTGTTGTCCCAGTGGATCAGGAAGCAGTCGCCGCCCAGGCCGTTCATGGCCGGGATGACGACGGCTGTGGTCATGGCCGCTGCGATCGCGGCGTCCATCGCGTTGCCGCCCTTGCGCAGCGCGTCGATGCCCGCGGCGACGGCGAGCGGGTGCGCCGCGGCAACCATGCCGCCGCGCGCGTAAACGGGCGAGCGCGACTGCTGGAACGATGCTTCCAGCGACTTGTCGGTCGTTTCGGTGGGAGCGATGGCCACGTGCTGGTTCCCTTCCGGTCGATGCGGTCAAGTTGGTCCAGTCTAGCCGAGCCTGCGACAGCGTGTCGCATCCGACGCCCGAGGACGGGGACTGCCGAACCCTCGCCTCGGGCTTCCTTTTTGGAAGTGGCGACAGGGGTACAATTCGGCGCCGAAGGCTATCGCCTTCTTCATGGTCGAACCAAGACGCCAGGCGGACAGGGAGTCCAGGTGAAAGTCTTACGGCAGGCAGCGCCGCTCGCGCTCGTTATCGTCCTTCTGCTGGTCTCGATTTCCACGACATTCGCCCAGACTCCCCAAGGTGATAACGAAGCGCCGGTTCAGGTACTGATCCGGGCGCGGCCGGGGTCGGATTTGGAGCGACAGCTGCAGGGTGGCCGCGAGCTGCAGATCCGCAACAGCCGGCGCGGCGGGTTCCACCTGCTCTCGCCCGAGCGCGGCGTCGCCAGCCTCAGCTATCCCGACATGGAGAGCGCCCTGCGCGCGCTTGGCGAGCTACAGCGCGACCCCGACGTGCTGATCGCCGAACTGGAGCAGTTCCGTGAGCTGTACTGGGAGCCGGTCGGCGAGACCGAGTACGAGCGACAGACGGACTGGGTGCACCAGATCAATCTTCCGGAGGCCTGGAACATCACGACCGGCCGCGATTCGGTCGTCGTTGCGGTCATCGACAGCGGCGTGAGCCCGACCCACCCAGATCTGGCCGACAAGCTGGTCGACGGCTACAACGCTCCCTACAAGAATGACGACTGGGCCGACATCGACGGCCACGGCACGCACGTCGCTGGCATCATCGGGGCCAGCGGCTCAAACGGTCTGGGCACGGTCGGCGTGGCCATGGACGTGAAGATCATGCCGATCCGCGTGGTCTCCGACAACGGCTCGATCTCTACCGCGGCGATCGCCGATTCGATCTATTGGGCGGTCGATCACGGCGCCGACGTCATCAACCTCAGCCTCGGCGCGACGACGCCCTCACAGATCGAGCAGGACGCCGTGCGCCACGCCTATGAGTCCGGCATCCCGGTGCTGGCGGCCTCCGGCAACCGCGCCAGCCGCATCAGTTACCCGGCCAGCTACCCGGAGGCGATCTCGATCGGCGCGCTGGACGCCAACGGCAACCGGGCGACTTTCTCATCGGTCGTCTCGCGTGTGGACGTCGCCGCGCCAGGGGTGCTGATCTATTCGCCGCACTGGGGACCCAACGAGGGTGATACCTGGTCCAACTTCTACAAGAATCAGCCGGTTTCGGGCACCTCGTTCGCCGTGGCGATCGCCAGCGGCGTGGCCGCGCTGATGCGCTCGATCGACCCAACGCTGGGGCCGGAGGACGTGCGCGGGCTGTTCGTTTCCACCGCCGTCGATAGCGGCGAACCCGGCAACGAGGCGGGCGTCGGCGCCGGGCAGATCGACGCCGAAGCCGCCGTCCGGATGGTCGCGTTCGATGCGATGTACGACACCTGGTACACGACCGACAGCCTGGTCGCCGACGCGGCGGTCGAACGCACCTGGCTGTGGGGCGAGGATCCGCCGAAGTACTACGCCTACGAGCCGTACACCGAGACTCAGCACGGCATGCGGCTGGTCTACTACTACGACAAGAGCCGTATGGAGATCACTGACCCGCTGGCCCCACGCGACGGCGAGGGCTGGTATGTCACCAACGGCCTGCTGGTCAACGAGTTGATCACCGGCCAGATGCAGGTCGGCGACGCCGACTTCGTCGAGCGGTCGCCGGCCGAGGTGCCGATCGCTGGTGACCCAGACGACGAGGGCGGCCCGACCTACGCTACCTTCAACGGCGTGCTGGAGGCCGAGCCGCTGCCGGCCGACCTGCCGATCTCTCAGACGATCACCCGCGACGGGACAGTGGGCTTCGACTCGGCGCTGATCAGCTACGGCGTGGTCGGCGCGTACCTTGACGAGACGACCGGCCATCGCGTCGCCAACGTCTTCTGGGATTACCTGAACTCGACCGGGCCGATCATGACCGATGATGGCGTCGTTGAGGGACGCCTGTTCGATCCCTGGTTCTTCGCGACCGGCCTACCCGTCACCGAGGCATACTGGGCGAAGGTGAAGGTAGCCGGCGTCGTGCAGGACGTTCTGGTGCAGTGCTTCGAACGGCGCTGCCTCACCTACACTCCGGCGAACCCGCCCGGCTGGCGAGTCGAGATGGGCAACGTCGGCCTGCACTACTACAGTTGGCGCTACGGTGATGATGAGCCGGAACCGCCTGCAGAGCCCGAACCGCCGGAGGAGCCTGAACCGGTCCCGGTGCCTGCCCGGGGTGATGTGTTCTTCGAGGCAGGTTTCGAGGTCTGGGGCGACGCCTTCACCGAGGTCGCCAGCCGCGAGGTCACCGCCGAGGGCATGTACATCGAGGTCGTCGAGGAGAGCGGCGATATGGGCATGCTGCTGCCGCGGGCGACCTTCAGCGACAACATCGTCGCCGCGACCGTCCGGCTCGTGGGCGGGAATGATGGTGGCGCGTACTGCGTTGTCGTGCGCTGGGAGCCGCTGCACGGCGACCACTACCGTGGCTGCGTGACGACCGGCGGCGATGTCTCGCTGGTCTACCTCACGACCGAAGGCGTAGCGACGCTGGTCGATGAGCCCGCCCTGGTCTCGGCCGAGCGACTGGCCGAGGGCGTCGAGATCGCGGTGGTGAGCCAGGGCTCGAACTTCTGGTTGGAAGTCGACGGCGAGGTGGTCGGCGCGGCCGAACACAACGGCCACGCGCAGGGTGCCAGCGGGATGATCGTGTCTGGCGTCGGCGCGTTCCTGGTGACTGATTTCGTCATCTATGAGGTGATGCCGGCTGAATCAGCAGCCGAGTAACTGAAAGGGCTTATGCGGCGTGCGGGTAGCGGTTGATATCGATGGGGTCCTGACCGAGCATCCGGCCCCGCTGGCGCGCGCGGCAAATCAGGAGTTCGGCCTGCAGCTCCCCGACTCGGCGTTCGTCGACTCGGCCGGCCACGATGTCGCCGAGGAGGTGCGCGCCTGGGTCTACGGCGACGAGGGCCCGTCGACGCGGCTGCTGGCCGCTGAAGGCGCGGCCGAGTTCCTGAAGGAGCTGACCGAGCTCTGCGGCCAGGATAACGTCGTCCTCATCACAGCCCGGCCGGTGGCCTCGAAGCGCATGACCGAAGCCTGGCTCGAGAAGCACCATCTGGGCGGCTGCGAGGTGGTCTACGCCGATGACAAGGTCTCCGTTGCACGGCGCATCGGCGTCACTCACGCCATCGAGGACAGCACTCGTCACGCCAGGGCTTACGCCGCCGCCGGCATTCGCGCCTTCCTCCTGACGCCCGAGCCAGTCGAGGGTCTGGACGACTCCATCACCCAGGTCGACAGCCTGCACGGCATCCTGGCCGCGCTGCGTGATGAAGTGGCGCGGGAGCCCGCCTGCCGCTCGAACGATCGCCCGTTGATCGTCATCGCCGACGTGATCGACCCCGACGCCCACGCCACCCTGGCGGCCGGCGGGCGCGTGGGCGACGTCGACGGCACCGACCGCGAGGCGCTCTTCGCGGCCGTGGCCGAGGCTGACGCGCTGGTCGTGCGCAGCGAGACACAGGTCACGCGCGAGCTGCTGGAGCACGGCCGCAATCTAAAGGTCGTCGCGCGGGCAGGGGTGGGCATCGATAACGTCGACGTCGAGGCGGCGACCGAGGCGGGCATCCTGGTGCTCAATGCGCCGGGCGCCAACCGCTACTCGGCTGGCGAGCACACCATCGCCCTGATGCTGGCCCTAGCGCGCCAGATTCCCGAGGCCAACGCCTCGATGCACGCCGGCAAGTGGGAGCGCAAGCGCTTCCGCCTGTTCGACCTGCGTGGTAAGACCGTCGGCATCGTCGGGCTGGGCCGGGTTGGGCGGGTGGTTGCCGAACGGCTACTGGCTTTCGAGTGTCACGTCATCGCCTACGACCCCTACGTCAGCGCCGAGATCTTCCGCGAGACGGGCGTCGAGCGCGTCAGCTACAACGAGTTGCTCGGCACCAGCGATATTATCAGCTACCACGTCCCGCTGACCGATGAGACGCGCAACTTCCTCTCGCGCGAGGCTATCCAGCAGCTCAAGCCGGGCGCGATCGTCATCAACGCGGCGCGCGGCGAAGTCATCGACCACGACGCTCTGGCCGAGGCTTTGGACTCAGGCAAGATTGC
>DATGQR010000208.1:0-4701 GCA_035304105.1 Thermomicrobiales bacterium
GTCACTTCAGCCGCGTAAGTACGCGGCTTTTTTTGATGCCTCCGAAACGGGGCCGATGCTATACTTCGATGAGAATGATTCCTATCTAGGATCTATTCTTATTAAATCAGTCGGAAATCCGCGGGGAAGGACGCCATGTCCACATCAGAATTAGCGCAGACGCGCGCGGCGCCAGCGAACCAGCCGCGCAAGATCGGCGTTGAGGAAGAGAGCTGGTTCGACCGCTACAGCCTGATGGCCGCGGCGATCATTACCGGCCTGGCGCTGGCGCTGGGCTGGACGCTCGGGCGGCTCGACCTGATCAGCCACAACGTCGAGATCGCCTTCTACGTCGTCGCCTACATCTCGGGCGGCACGTTCGCCACCATCGAGGCAGTCAAGGCGTTGCTCCAGCGCTCGGTCGAGATCGACCTGCTGATGGTGACCGCCGCGATCGGCGCGGCGATCATCGGGCACTGGACCGAGGGCGCCATCCTGCTGTTCCTCTTCTCGCTCGGCAATGCCCTGGAGCACTACGCCATGGGCCGCACCAAGCGCGCCGTCCACGCGCTGATGGAGCTCTCGCCGGAAGAGGCCGTCGTCGTGCGCGACGGGCAGGAGATGACGGTCCACGTCAGCGAGCTGAAGATCGGCGATACGGTCATCGTGCGGCCGGGCGAGCGCATCTCGGCTGACGGGGTGGTCGCCAGCGGCGAGTCGGCGGTCGACCAGGCGGCCATCACCGGCGAGTCGATGCCAGTGGTCAAGAAGCCAGGCGACGAGGTCTTCACCGGGACGATCAACGGCCACGGCGCGCTGCAGATCACGGTCACGCGCCTGTCGCACGAGAGCACGCTGGCCAAGATCATCAAGATCGTTCAGGAGGCGCAGGAGGACAAGTCACGCACCCAGCGCTTCACCGACCGCTTCGAGGGCGCCTACGCCGTCGGCGTGATCGCCGCCTCGATGCTCTACTTTGCCGCGCTGGCGACGATCGGTGGCATGGACGTCACCGACGCCTTCTATCGCTCGATGATCCTGCTGGTCGTCGCCTCGCCCTGTGCCCTGGTGATCTCGACGCCGGCCTCGACGCTCTCGGCGCTGGCCAATGCGGCACGCAACGGCATCCTGGTCAAGGGCGCCGCGCAGCTCGAAGACATCGGCACGGCCGACGTCATCGCCTTCGATAAGACCGGCACGCTGACCGTCGGCCAGCCGCGCGTGACCGATCTGCTGCCGGCTTCTGGCGTGACGGAAGACACGCTGCTGCGGATCACGGCCTCGGCCGAGCGTCTCTCGGAGCACCCGCTGGCCGACGCGATCGTCCGGCACGCCACCGACAGTGGCATGGAGCTGGAAGAATCCGGCGACCTGCGGGCGATCACCGGCAAGGGCATCGTCACCTCGGTCGGCGGGCGGGATGTGATCGTCGGCAACGCCGCGCTGCTCAGCGACCATGGCGTGAGCGTGCCGGAACGCTTCCTCAGCCGGGCCGAGGCGCTGCGCGAGCAGGCCAAGACGGTCATGTTCGCGGCGCAGGACGACGGTTCCGGAACTTACCGACTGCTCGGCGCTATCGCCGTCGCCGATACGATCCGGCCGATGGCGCCCGCCGCGATCCAGCGGCTGCATGAGATCGGCGTCAAGAAGACGCTGATCCTGACCGGCGACAACGAGCGCTCGGCGCGGGCCATCGCCGCCCAGCTCGGCATCGACGACGTGACCGCCGACCTGCTGCCGGCTGAGAAGCTGGAAGCCATCGAGCGGCTCAAGCAAGAGTACGGCACGGTCGTGATGGTCGGCGACGGCGTCAACGACGCCCCGGCCCTGGCGCGCGCCTCGATCGGTGTGGCGATGGGCGCGGCCGGCAGCGACGTGGCGCTGGAGACATCCGACATCGTCCTGATGGCCGACGACCTCGGGAAGCTGCCCTATGTCATCGAGCTGAGCCGCAAGACGCGCCGGATCATCCGCCAGAACCTCGGCTTCGCGCTGACCGTCATCGCGGTGCTGGTGGTGGGCACGCTGCTCGGCGCCACGACGCTGCCGCTCGGCGTGATCGGCCACGAGGGCAGCACGATTGTCGTGGTGATGAACGGCCTGCGCCTGCTGCGCGGCGTCCCGATGCCCGGGCAGGCGGGACGCGTCACGGCTCCCGCTCTGCGGCCGGCCACGGCGGGCGACTAGCACCACCCGATCGACGCAAGACTGCGGCGCGCCTCCCCAGGGGCGCGCCGTTCGCATGCTCGCCGCTCACCTGTCCGGATGGGCGGTGCGCCGGTAGCACCGCGTTGCCTACACTGGAGAGCGAAACAGCCACGACCACGCGAACAGGGAGCCGGCCAGTGAGCAACCCGCCCGATCTGAGACAGCTGCGCACTTTCCAGGCGATCGTCGAGCACGGCAGCTTCGCGCGCGCCGCCGAGCAGCTGGGCATCGCCCAATCGACTGTCACGCTGCATGTCCAGGCGCTCGAGGCGGAGTTCGGCGCGCCGCTCTTCACCCGCCGTAGCCGCCAGGCGGAGCTGACCGAGGCGGGCCGCACGCTGCTGGCCTACGCGACCCGCCTGCTGCGCGAGGCGGACGACCTGCACCGCGCGATGGACGACTACGGCGACGGTCTGAGCGGCAAGGTACACATCGGCGCGATCGAGTCGGCCGCCAACGTCCTGCTGATGCCGACGCTGGTGCGCTTCATCGAGGAGCGGCCGCGCGTCCAGCTTCGCGTCGAAGTCGGCAGCACAGCGGGCATATCTGGGCGTGTGCTGGCCGGCGAGCTGGATATGGGTCTGTGCGCGCCGGCGCACGTCGATGGGCTGATCTTCGAGCGCCTCTTCGACCAGCGCTTCGCCTTGCTGCTGCCCGAACGCCATCCGCTCGCCGAGCGGCCCGCGATCTACCTCGACGACCTTCGAGGCGTGCGGCTGCTGATACCCGAGCCAGGCGGCGAGTACCGCAGCCGCGTTCAGGCCGCGCTCGGTGGCCACATCGCGCAGATGGACACGCGAGTCGAGATCGGCGCGCTGAGCGGCTTGAAATATGGCGTCCAGGCCGGCCTGGGCGTGGCTATCCTGCCGGTCCTGCCGTTCGTCTCGCCGCCACCCGGCACGCTTCTCCGCGACCTCGCCGACGTCGAGATCACCCTGCCGATCGGCATCTTGCGACGCCAGGAGACGGGCTTCGCCAGCCCCGCGCTGGAACTGCTGCTCGAGCGCATCCGGGCGGCGATGGCCGAGGCGCTGCCGGCGACGGCCAACCCGGCGGCGGCCGACCGACCTTCAGCTTTCGTGAACTAACAGTTCAGCGCCTGCTATTGGTCGCGAGGGCGGCGGCCGCTAAGCTCGAATCAGAGCACCGTTCGCCGTTGTCACCGTCGACGCGCGAAAGCCAGCGCGCCGGGCTGGCCCTGGTATGCCCTGCCCGGTGTGCGTTTAGGAAATGGAGAGATGCATGAAACTTGGTTTGCAGGTTCCCCGCTTCGACTGGGCCGCCGAGCCGGCCGCGATCGCTTCGGGCCTGGCCGACATCGCCCGGCGCGCCGAAGAGGCCGGCTTCGCCAGCATCTGGGTGATGGACCACCTGTTGCAAATCTCGGTCATGGGGCAGAAGGACGATCCGATGCTGGAGGCTTACACCACGCTCGGCTACATCGCGGCGGCCACGCGCGAGATCCAGATGGGGCCGCTGGTCGGCGCGGTCGTCTACCGCCACCCCGGCCTGCTGATCAAGGCCGCAACCACGCTGAACGTCCTCTCCGAGGGGCGCTCCTACTTCTCGATCGGGGCGGCCTGGTACGCGGAGGAGGCGCAGGCGCTGGGGCTGCCCTTCCCGGATCGCAATACGCGCTTCGAGATGCTCGAAGAGGTCCTCCAGGCCGCCCACCAGATGTGGAAGGACGACGCCAGCCCGTTCCAGGGAAAGCACGTCAACATGGCGTGGCCGGTCAACCACCCGCAGCCGGTCAGCAGCCCGCGCCCGCCGATCATGATCGGCGGCAACGGCGAGCGCCGCACGCTGCGCCTGGTCGCCCAGTACGGCGACGCCACCAACCTGCTCAGCCTCGAGCCGGGCGAGGTGCGCGCCAAGCTCCAGGTCCTGCGCGAGCACGCCGAGCGCCTGGGCCGCCCCTATGACGAGATCGAGCGCACCTCGCTGAACCCGCGCACGCTGGACAGTGAGGCCAGCAACGCCGTGACGTTGGAGTGGCTGCATAGCATGGCCGAAGCCGGCATCCAGCACGCCATCATCAACCTGCCGAGCTCCACCTTGCTACGCGACATCGATACGCTGGGCACGCACATCATCCCAAAGATCCGCGACTTCTAAGCGCGGTTCCCGCACCATCCATCCCCCACCTGACCGGCAGCGCCGTCGATCGACGGCGCTGCCGCGCTAGACTGTCGCCACGTCAGTTTTCGGTATCGGGTGATGGAAGGGAATCGGGTTGGACGAAGCAACCGCCTACCGCGAGATGATTCAGGCCGCGTCGGACGCCATCTGGGCGCGCGTCGAGAACGTGCCGGCCGACAAGCTGCACCAGCGGCCCGGCCCCGGGCTGAACCCGGTCGGCTGGAACTACTGGCACGCCCTGCGCGTCTGGGATCTGGACATCAACTGGCTGATCAAGGGCCAAAATCCGGCCGAAGACGCCTGGCACCGCGGCGGCTTCACGCAGAAGTCGGGCTACGACCCGGACGGCAAGGGCCTGCGCGCGACCGGCAT
>DATGQR010000209.1:0-10216 GCA_035304105.1 Thermomicrobiales bacterium
TCGCCGAGATTCGTAAAGTCACCTGGCCGGACAAGGAGACGACGCGCAACCTGACGATCTTCGTGATCGCGTTGAGCGTCGTCCTGGGGGCGCTGCTCGGCGGCATTGATGCCGTGTTCGTGCGCGTCTGGGAGAATATTCCGACGTTCTAGTCGCACCGCAGAGGAGAGAGAATCGTGGCGCGCTCAATTCGCGACCGGCTCAAGCAACGCGCCCGCGAAGCGGCCGGCGAGAAGCAGGGTGAAAACGAAGCACAGTGGTATGTGGTGCATACCTACTCGGGTTACGAGAACAAGGTTCGCCAGAACCTGATGCACCGCATCGAGTCGATGGATGCCGAAGACCGCATCTTCGAGATCGTCGTGCCCACCCAGGAAGAGATTGAGATCAAGTCGGGCCAGCGCAAGACGGTCCAGAAGAAGGTCTTCCCCGGCTACGTGCTGGTCAAGATGATCATGGACGATGAGGCCTGGTCGGTCGTGCGCCACACGCCGGGCGTGACCAGCTTCGTGGGCGACGGCACCGAGCCGATGCCGCTGCCGCCCGAGGAGGTCGAGAAGATCATCGCCGGCATGACCTCCGACGAGCCGCGCGTCACGATGTCGCTGTCGGTCGGCGACGCGGTGCGCATCAACGACGGGCCGTTCAGCGACTTCCGCGGCGTGGTCGATGAGATCAACCGCGAGAAGGGCACGGTCAAGGTGCTGGTGTCCTTCTTCGGCCGCGAGGTGCCGGTCGAGCTCGACTTCCTGCAGGTCGAGCGCGAATCCTAGCGTTGGCGGTATAATTCAAAGGTTGCTGCCGGCAACGGTGTTGCCGGCATTCCTGTGTGTTCGGGTTCGTTAGCGAGGAGCGCGAAACTCATGGCCAAGAAAGTACGCGCGTACATCAAGCTCCAGATACCGGCCGGCAAAGCGACGCCGGCGCCGCCGATTGGCCCGGCGCTCGGTCAGCATGGTGTGCCGATCATGGATTTCTGCAAGGAGTACAACGAACGTACGGCGGGGCAGATGGGCCAGGTCATCCCGGTCGTCATCACCGTCTACGAAGATCGCTCCTTCAGCTTCATCACCAAGACGCCGCCGGCTGCCGATCTGCTGCGCAAGGCGGCTGGGATCGACAAGGCGGCATCGAACGTCAAGACCGAAGTCGCCGGCCGCGTGACGCGCGATCAGATCCGCGAGATCGCCGAGATCAAGATGCCCGACCTCAACGCCGTCGACATCGAGGGCGCGATGAAGCAGGTCGAGGGCACGGCCCGCTCGATGGGCATCGTCGTCACCGGCTAACCGTTATTTGGGTGGGAGGGGCTAACGGCCCCGCCGGAACCACGGAGGAGAAGTCACATGGTCAAGCGCGGCAAGAAGTACCTGAACGCCGCTGAGAAGGTCGACCGCGACCGCGAGTATCACCCCGAAGAGGCGATCAAGCTCCTCAAGGAGATCAGCTACGCCAACTTCGATGAGACCATCGAAGCCCATTTCCGGCTCAATATTGACCCGCGCCAGGCCGACCAGGCGGTGCGCTCGACCGTCGTCCTGCCGCACGGCACGGGCCGCGAGATTCGCGTGCTGGTCTTCGCGGCTGGCGAGGCGGCGCGCCTGGCCGAGGAAGCTGGCGCGGACTACGTCGGCAGCGATGACCTGGTCGCGCGCATTAACGACGGCTGGCTGGAATTCGACGCGACGATCGCGATGGCCGACCAGATGAGCAAGGTCGGCGGTCTGGGCCGCATCCTCGGCCGCCGCGGGCTGATGCCGAACCCGCGCGCTGGCACGGTGGTGCGCGACGCCGAGGACCTGCCGGACGTCATCCGCAGCGTCAAGGGCGGTCGGGTCGAGTTCCGTAACGACCGCACCGGCCTGATCCACAACGCGATCGGCAAGCGCTCGTTCGACGACCAGCAGCTGCTGGAGAACCTGCTGGCGCTGACTGACGCGATCCAGCGCGCCCGGCCGGACGCCGTGCGCGGCCAGTTTTGCCAGTCGATCTACATAGCGAGTACAATGTCACCCGGCATCAAGCTTGATGTCGCCGAGACGCTTGCCGCAGCCGAGGCGAGCGTGAGATAGAACCCGAAATAGCTTTCTGTCCCGCGGCTGAAGACAACCGGGGTGCGCAGCACTTAATCATCCGGTCGAGGTTGGCGGGAGGATGGTCAGCACGTCTCCCTGTGACGCTTTGGACCGCCTCCGTGCCTTGTCAGCCGGAGGCGGTTTTGATGTTGTCTGGCAGGAAGCTGCTGGGGAAGTGGAGAAGGGAGGTTAGGGTTCTCTGCCAACTCCGAAGAAGGAACAGACCGTTGCGGAGCTGAAGGAGGCGTTCGGGCGCGCGGCGCTGACGATCGTCACCGACTACCGTGGCCTGTCGGTTCCGCAGTTGCAGCAGTTGCGCGCGCAGCTTCGCGAGAGCCAGGCTGAGATGCGCGTGGCGAAGAACACCTTGACCAAGATCGCGGCCGATGCTCAGGAGATCAACGGCCTCGATAGCGTGCTGGAGGGGCCGACGGCGCTGGTCTTCGCGTATGATGACCCTGCCCAGCCAGCGAAGATCCTGCGCGACTTCGCGCGCTCGTCGCGCATCCTGCAGATCAAGGCGGGAGTCCTGGAGGGCAATGTCCTGACGGCCGATCAGGTTGCCGACATTGCCGATCTGCCGAGCCGCGAAGAGTTGGTCGCCAAGGTCGTGGGCGGCATTTCCAGCCCGCTCTATGGCCTGGTTGGAGTACTGTCGGGTCCGGTGCGCTCGCTGGCCTACGTGCTGCAGGCGCGCCGCGAGCAGCTTGAGCAAGCTGCGTAGTCACAAGAGAGAGGTCACATACCATGGCAGTTGATCAGGCGAAGATGGACAGCATCATCGAGACGATCGAGCAGATGTCGGTGCTCGAGCTGGCCGAACTGGTGAAGGCGCTCGAGGACAAGTTCGGCGTCACCGCGGCGGCTCCGATGGCGGTCGCGGCTGCGCCGGGCGCGGCTGGCGGCGCGGCGGACGATGCGGCTGAAGAGCAGACTGAGTTCGACGTCATCCTCACCGACGTGGGCGCCAACAAGATCCAGGTCATCAAGGCCGTGCGCGAACTCACCAGCCTGGGCCTGAAGGAAGCCAAGGACGTCGTCGATAGCGCCCCGGGCCCGGTCCGCGAGGGCGTCAGCCGGGAAGACGCGGAAGCCGCCAAGGCCAAGCTCGAAGAGGCCGGCGCGACCGTCGAAATCAAGTAGCCATGGATGCGCGCCAGGCTGCCTGCACCGCCCCAACCTTCACGGGAAAAACCATCAAAATGGTATACTCAAGTGTCGACGGGGCGTGGCGCAGTCTGGTAGCGCATCGGTCTGGGGGACCGGAGGTCGGAGGTTCAAATCCTCTCGCCCCGACTCATGTTTGAAATGACAAGCGCCGGCCCGTTGTCGTGCCGGCGCTTGCCGTATCCCGTGCAGTCCGGATACGTCTTACTCTTTCGTTCGCATGATGATGGACCGCGTTGTTCCATCGTCACTAGCTAGCAAGGTGGGTGACAATGGGGTCGCCAACTCTCACGCGAGTACTCATCGCAGACGACGAGTCGATCATCCGCTTGAATTTGCGTGAAATGCTTACTCAGCAGGGCTATGAAGTGATTGCCGAGGCCTCAAATGGCCGTCAGGCAGTTGACCTTGCTCGCAAGCTTCAGCCGGATCTGGCGATCGTCGATATCAAGATGCCGGAGATGGACGGGCTCGAGGCCGCCGAGGCGATTGTCTCGGCCGATATCGCCCCGGTCATCCTCTTGACGGCCTATTCGGATGATGAGCTGATCGCGTCGGCGCGCAAAGCCGGGGTGTCCGGCTATCTCGTCAAGCCGCTCCGCGAAACCGAGCTCGCGCCGGTCGTGGAGATCGCCCTGGCGCGCTTCGAGGATTTGCGCTCGCTGCGCCAGCGCGTGCTCGATCTCGAAGATGCGCTGGAGACGCGCAAGCTGGTCGAGCGGGCCAAGGGCGTGCTGATGGACGTGCACGGGCTGTCAGAGTCCGATGCCTTCCGACGCATGCGCAAGACGAGCATGGACAATCGCAAGTCGATGCGCGAAGTTGCCGAAGCGATCTTGCTCTCGCACGACTTGCAGCTCAATAACGGTCTAAGCTGAGACCCTCGCGGGTGAAGAACTGCTCCTCGAAGTCGCCAGGGCGCGCCTGGCTCGCGGCGACAGGCTGGATCACCACGCGCACCGACTCGGGCTGCACCTGCTCGTAGGTCAGTCCGGGCGGTACGACGACTCCGACATCAACTGAATACGTCCCGGGCGCCAGGCCCCTGAGGTCGACGACGCCAGTCACGCGTTGCTCGAGTTCGAGCGTGTCGATCTCGGTGCCCCCGATGATGACGATCGACACCGTCTGCTCGGCGAGCGACGCCTCAAGCCCGCTCCCCAGCCCGATCACCGCGATGGGCACATCGCGGAGCTCGCGGCGCGTGGGTTCGACCGGCACCCAGACATCGATGGCTCGCTCCGGCACGGTGACCGTCTGCGGGATGTCCGTCAGGTCCAGTTCGACGTTGAGAATCCAGCCCGACTCGCTGAGCACCGAGATGTCGATCGGCGTTGTGCGCACGACATCGATCTCCGCAAGGTCCGCGGCCGGCCCCGAGAGGCGGATCGTCGACGGGATCGGCGACGCCGTGGCGAGCTCGATCTCCTGCACGCGGTTGTCGACGACGCACGCGCAGATCACCTGTACCGGCACGTCCTTCGAGGTCGACTCGAAGGTGACCGACAAGGTGATGGTCGCTGGCGAAACGGTGACGCCCGGGACGGGATTGCCCATCGCGTCGACGGGCACCGGCTCGACCTGCTCGGAGAAGGACTCGCTGCGGCCGCCGATTTCGACCGGCACTTCGACCGCCTCAACCCTGGACACGAGATCCTCCGGTCCCTGGATTGACACTAGCTCGGTGGAGAGTTCGATATTCGCCACGTTGGCCGGGCGCGGCTCGTCCTCGCGAATGACCACCTGGAAGGTCTCAGTCACGATCAGGTCTAGCTCGACCTCGATGCGGGGCGGCTCGACGATGATCTTCCGGGCGCCGTCCGGGGCGGCGACGCGCACGGGGTATTCGTCGATGCCGGGGCCCTCGGCGCTGCTGAAGTCCACCCAGGCAGTGAGGTCGCTGGCGACGACGCTGCGCATCTCACTCTGTGGCCCCTTGAGCGTCACGCTGACGGTCGGCAGGTTGCCGACCACCAGCATGTTGCCGGGCACGTCTCGAGCGGTGACCGGGATGGTTGGGAAATTGCGCGTGATCTCCGGGTTGGTTTCCCAGACGATGAAACCCCAGATGATGAACGCCAGGAGGATCGAGACGGCGAGCCGGACGAACGTCCCCGCGCTGATTATGCGTCGGATTCGGTGTCCCATGCGACGGCGCTACTCGCTTCCGTGGTGCGACGAACAGGTTCTCTGCGGCGCGCTTCGTCTCGCGCGCGGGAGCGGCGCGAGCGGCGCAGGATGTCCGAGCTGCGTTGCGCCCGGGATGACCGCGGCTCGAGCCGGAGCAGTGTCCGCAGCGCCCGGCGCAGGCGCTCTTGATCGAGATTCTCGATGAGTCGCCCGGAAGGATAGGCGACTGAGATGCGGCCGGTCTCTTCGGAGACGACGACGGCGATCGCGTCGGACTCCTCGGTGATGCCGATGGCGGCGCGATGGCGCGTGCCCAGTCGGTTGTCGGGGCCGAGGTTTTCGGTCAACGGCAGCACGACGGTCGCGGCCATGATCTTGCCGCCGCGGATGATCGCCGCGCCGTCGTGGAGCGGCGACTTGGGATAGAACATGCTGATCAGCAGGCTGGCCGTGACCTTCGCGTCGAGCGGCACGCCCCGGTCGATGTAGTCCTGCAGGCCGGTCTCCCGCTCGATGACGATCAGCGCGCCGGTGCGCGAGCGGCTGAGTTGGGCGGCGGCGCGGGCGATCTCGTCGACCGCGGCGGCCAGTTCGGCGTCTTCCCCGCTGCTGGACGGAAAGGGCGTCCGCAGCCACCCGCCGGTGTGGCCGATCTGTTCGAGCAGGCGGCGCAGCTCGGGCTGGAAGATGATCGGGATGGCCAGGATGATGGCCGGCAGCAGGTTCGAGAGCAGGAAGCCGACGGCGGTCAGCTCGAAGGCCCGCGAGAGCAGCCACATGACGAACGAGACGATGACCAGGCCGCGGATGATCAGTGCCGAGCGCGTGCCCTTGGCCACTCCCAGCAAGAGGTAGATGATCGCGGATACGATCAGAATATCAAGGACCGCGCGTACATCCAGCCGGGAAAATAGCCATTGAATTTCAGGCATGCGTTACCAGTCTGCGGAGTGTGTCAGTATGATTCCGCGTCAATTGTATATCACTGCGGCCCCGGGACAGGCCCCCGGAACGGCGGTTTAACCTGTCGCGGCGAGCACTGCCAGCGCAGACTGCTTGGCTTGCAGGACCGGGTCGTTCGGCGCCAGATCGGACAGCCGGCGATAGACGCGCTCGGCCTGCTTGTACTCGCCCATAGCAGTAAGCACTTCGCCCAGCTTATGGTACGAAGCCGGGTCGTCGGGGGCGAGCCCGATGATCTGGTGCAGCGCGGCGACGGCCTCGTCGGGGTCCTGCTCGGCCAGCGCGATGCGCACGATCTCGCGCAGGTGCTCGACGGCCCGGTCGACGGCGCCGGTCTGCAGGTAGAACGCGACGGCCGCGTGGCGCACCGGCACGTTGTCCGGGTCGGCCGAGACGCCGCGGTCGTAGAGTTCGTTGCCCAGCGCGAAGTTGCCCATGGCGCAGGCGATCTCGGCGGCGCGGGTGTATGCGGCGATCGCGCCGTCGATGTCCATATTGTCGTGCTTCAGCGCCGCGACGAGCTCGAGTTCGCGCAGCGCCTCGTCCAGGATGCCGCGGCGCAGGTAGACGTCGATCAGCATCTGCTTGATCTCGACGTTGTCCGCCACGGCCTGGCTGATGGCGCGCATGGCGTCGACCATCGCCGGGAGGTTGCCGGCACGCTCGTAGCTCTGTGCCAGCGCGCGCAGCTCGCGGATGCCGTCGTTGCGGCGGCCGGCTTCGAGCAACATCTCGGCGTAGGCGCGCCGGGCCGGCTGCGCGTCGGGATAGTGCGACAGCAGCTCGCGCAGGAAGCTCATGCCGTGCTCGATCATGTCGTGGGCGCTCACGGCGACCCTGTAACGCTCGAGCTGGCCGTCCAGCTGCAGTGGGACGGTAAATAGCTCCTCCGGCAGCTGCGTGGGATCCGCCAGCCGCACCGTGGCGGCCAGGAGGTTGTCGAGCGCCGGGACGATGTCAGGCAGGCCCAGGTACTCGATCGCCTCGACGCGGGCGCAGGCAGCCAGCACCGCGGCGACGCCGTCCACATCCCGCCCGGCGACGATCTGCCAGTCGTCCAGCTCGGCCTGGGCGGCGTCCCACTGCCCGGCGGCCAGCGAGAGGATCGCCCCGCCGAGAAAGCGGACGTGCGCCGGCGCATAGGCGGCCGAGTGCTCGATGGCGGCGCGCGCGGCACCGTAGTTCTCCGGCTTGAGGCGCACCTGCTGGGCGACCCGCTCCAGCCAGCGCGGCCAGTCCGGTTCATTGCGCGTCGCGGCCGAAGCCGCACGCCACCAGAGGAGGTCGACGGCGGTCATGTCCTCGCGGACGTGGCGCGCCAGGGCGTCGTGAACTTCGTCGGCGTCGGAGGTAGCGATGGCGGCGCGCAGGTAGGTGCGCATCACGCCGTCGTCATTGGGGCGGCGCTCCAGCAGAGCGCGTGCCAGCTCGCGCGCCGTGTCCGGCTCGACGTCCAGCGTGGCGTCGATGGCGGCAGGCACGAAGGGCTCGACGGCTACCGGCCCGGGCTGAGCCAGCAGATAGCGGGCGTAGCGCACCAGCGCGTCGGTGTCGTCCGGGTTGAGGGCGACATAAAGACTCTCCAGCATCGGGTCGTCTTGGATGCCTTCGATCTCATAGAAGCGCTCGACCGTTGCGATGATGGCGCGCGCGCCCTCGACGTCGCCCAGCGCGATCCGCACCTGAGCTGTGCGCAGGTAGTTCGGGATGTAGTCCGGGGCCTGGGCGGTGACGACGTGGCAGAGGTCGAGCGCTGACTGTCGGCGGCCCTCGTGGAAATCCCGCTCGGTCTCGGCGATCAGGCGCTGCACCGAGCGCGGCAGGCGCTCGGCGCCGGGCAGGGGCGTCGTCAGGTAAACCAGCGGCGCGGGCCGTTGCGCGTCGGGCGCGCCATCCTGCGCTGCGACCGGCCGGGGCGCGCCGCTGCTGGCGCGGGCCTCCTCGATGCGCCGGATCAGGTCTTCGATCTCCGGCGACACCGCGCCGGCCTCGAGCACTTCCTGGAGGATGTCGTCGGCGTCGTCGAAGAGCCCCGTTTCCAGGTACGACGTCGCGACCTCGACGATCTGACGCAATTCATAGTCGTTGATCCCCGAGGTTGGCGGCACGGATTCCGGAGTCATCTCCCCGGACTCAGCGGGCCTGACGTCATTCACGCTCATCGTTCCTCCTATGGACGCTCGCCTGCAGCGCGGAGCGTGCGCGAAGTTGCTATCAGCGAGTATATGAGCGCGGGGCGAAGCAATGAATAGTACAAAGGGGCGGAATTATGGTCATGTCGGCGCGCCGGTCCCTCACGACGGGGCTGTCCACATCAGGAATCGCATTGAGGAAGCGTTGGCCGGGCAGGGTGACCGGCGCCAGCGCTCAGGGCAGGGAAACGCGGCGCTTAGGGAATGCTCGGGATTAGCCGCGCTGGTTCGGGTTGATGCGCCGGCGCATGGCGCGGAAGTCGACGCCCCGGGTGCGGTAATCGCCAGCGTCGATGATGACGACGGTCGAGAGGCCGACGTCGAAGAGGCGCGAGCGGATGCGCCCGTCGATCCGGTCCGGCGCGACGTTGGTCGTCACCACGGTGGGCAGGCGCTCCATGTAGCGGTGGTTGATGATCTGGAACAGCTTCTCCTGTGCCCAGGGGGTCGCATTCTCGGTGCCCAGGTCGTCGAGCACCAGCAGGTCGGCGCTGCGGATCGTGTCGAAGCGCGTCTCGTAGCGCGCCGGGGTCGCCGCCTGCGGGTCAGCCGGCGAGAAGGTCGAGCGCAGATAGTCCAGCAGGTCGGGCACGACGGTGAAGACCGGGCGCATGTCCAGCTCGGAGAGGGCGTAGTTGGCGATGGCGGCCGCCAGATGGGTCTTGCCGCAGCCGTAGTCGCCGACCAGGATGAGCCAGTTGTAGGGGTCGCGGGCGTAGGCTCGCGCGGTCTCGTAGGCCTCGCGCGCTCCGGGAACGTCGGGATTGAAGGTCTCGAACGTCCAGTCACGCACCAGCGACATGTTGCTCATGTCGTTAATCTCGGCCATCGAGCGCTGCCAGCGCTCCTCACGCTTGCAGGTGCACTGGATCAGGCGGCTGAAGTTGGGGCTATCGACCGGCGCGTCGATGCGCACGTAGCCAGCGCCCTTGCAGATCGGGCAGGTATCCTCCGAGCCGGTCGACGGGTCATCCTCGGCGGCGTAGGAACTCCTCGTACTGGTCTGCGATGGTCTTTCGGGGAGCGTGATCCGCTTCATGATCTCGCCGATGGGCTTCATCTGACCGTCCTTCCGTGGCCCAGTTCTGGAGTATGCGTTCGATGTACCGCCAGCTCCGGCGGTTATAGGCCACCGCTTCGCCGATCGCGTCGACGATCCAGGTCTCCGGGTAGCGGTGCAGGGCATCCGCCAGCCGGTCGGCGATCAGCGGGGTGAGCAGGCCGATGTTCTGTTCGTAGAGAGCGTACACGCCCGGGCGCTCGATTGGCAGCGGCGTCGGGCGCGGGACGTCGGGGACCGTGAAGCCGCCGGCATGCGCCTTGCGCCGGTTGGCCTCGGTCGCCAGCACATACCAGCGCCCCTCGCCCTCCAGCCCCAGCGCGATCAGCACGCCGCGGGTCACGGCGGCGTCGAGCGCCTCGGCCGCGCGGTCGGCTGGCGAGCGGTTCGAGCCGTCGGCGCGCATCCCGACCAGCACGTCCGGGTCGGCGATCAGTTCGGCTTCCGGCACCGGCTTTGACGTGCCGCCCAGCGCGGCGACGGCCAGCACCATCTTCGTCTCCAGCGGATTCCAGACATCGCGCACGAGCCGCAGCAGGAACTCCGCGGGCAGGTGGTTGTCTGGTGGCGTGGCCGGCTCCGGGGTCATCATGGCCTCGTCTCGCGCCTACAGATCGGGCTCGCGGTAG
>DATGQR010000210.1:0-4228 GCA_035304105.1 Thermomicrobiales bacterium
CGAAGGCTGGGCGGCGGCGCTGCAGCTCGCGGCATCGAGCCTGCAACGCGTGGATTCGTCCTCCAAAGTCGATTTCAGCGGTCGCCATCGATACGTCGCGGATTACTTCGCGACGGATGTGCTGGCCGGTTGTCCGGAGGATGTCCGGCAGTTTCTGCTCCAAACCTGCGTGCTCGACCGCTTGAGCGGGGCGCTGTGCGATGCCGTCACCGGCGCCGGGAACAGTCAGTCGATGCTGGAAGCGCTGGAGCGCGACGGCCTGTTCCTGGTCCCGCTCGACGAGAGCCGCGAGTGGTATCGCTATCACCGCCTCTTCGCCGACTTCCTGCGAAGCGAGCTGCGCCGGCGGCAGCCTGACGAGCGGCTGGCGCTCCACACCAGGGCGGCGCGCTGGTACCTCGAACGCGATCTACCAGAAGAGGCGTTCCACCACGCGGTCGCCGGGGAAGACGTCGAGCTGGTCATCCGCATCGTCGATCTCTACTTCGCAACCAAGCTATTCAGCGGCGAGGTCCGGCTGGTGCGCCGCTGGCTCGCGGCGTTGCCCGAGGGGTGGTACGCGAGTCACCCGATGCTCGGGCTGGCCCCAGCGACTTACCACATCATCACCGGCTCGTCGGATACCGGCCTCGCCTGGGTGGCGCGCGTCGAGCAGCGGTTGGCAGAGCTGGGCGTCGACGACCCCGAGCAGCTGGCGAAGATCGCCGCGATCCGCTGCGCGGTGGCCTGCTTCCAGAACGAGCTGGCTCAGGCCGAGGCGTATGCTGATCTCGCGCTGCGCGATCTGCCGGCGGACGATGCCAACTACCGGTCGGCAACCTACCACGCGCTGGGTGACACCTATCGCCGCAACGGCCACTGGGAGGCGGCGCGCGAATGCTATCGCAAGGCGCTCGAATACACCGACCAGCTCGCCTATCCCATACGCATCGGGCAATCCGCGCACATTCACGGGGCGCTGGCCGACCTGGAGCTGACCCAGGGCCGGCTCTCCGCCGCAGCGACCTACTGGCGCAGGGCGCTGGCGGCGACGCGCGATGAGGAGAATTGGGGTCGCCTGCCACTCCCGCTCGTCGGCTGGTTCTATATTCGCACCGCCGAGCTGCTCTACGAGCGGAGCCGGCTGTCCGCGTGCGCCGAGCAGCTGTCGCTCGGCCTGGAGCGCGCCGAGCTGGGCGGCGACGTGCGCACGCGCATCTGCGGGTACCTGTTAGCCGCCCGGTTGGCGTTGACCGAGGGTGACGCGGACCGCGCAAGCGCCGATCTGGAGCGTGCCCGGCTCCTGCTGGAGGGTGCGGCGTTCGCGGAGCTGCAGGCTCGCTTCCAGCGCGTTCAGGTGGAACTCTGGCTGGCGCGCGGTGAAGCCCGCAGCGCGCTCCGCTGGGCACGGGAGGCCGCCGAAGTCGGCGAGCTGCGAGGCATGCCCGAGGGCGATGAGGCGCGCATCGTGGCGGCGCGTGTCGCCATCTGCTGTGCCGAGCGGCCGGCGATCGACGAGAGTCTGGAGATACTCAGGCAGGTCCGCGGCGCGGCCGAAGCCGACGGCAGGATGGGCGCGGCGATCGAGGCTCTAGCGCTGGAGAGCATCGCGCGCTGGCGCCAGGGCGAACGTCCGGCGGCGATGGATGCTCTCGGGCGCGCCCTGCGGCTGGCCGAGCCCGAGGGCTATGTGCGGACGTTCGCCGATCTCGACTTGCCGATGGCCCGCCTGCTCCAGGAGGCGCGTGACCGCGACGTCATGCCCGAATATGTCGATGCGTTGCTGGCGGCGATGCCGGCGAACCGCTCGCCTGGCGCGACATCGATGCCTGGTCTGCCCGAGCCGCTGACGAAGCGCGAGCGGGAGGTTCTGCGCCATCTCGCGGCCGGCTTGACGAACCCGGAGATCGCCGCGCAGCTCTTCATCTCGCCGCAGACGGTCAAGAAGCACGCCGGGCACATCTTCGCGAAGCTGGGCGTGCATACCCGCACCGAAGCTGCCGCCCGCGCCAGGGAGCTGAACCTGCTCGGCTGAGCAGGGTGGCACATGGAATTACCCCACGCGCATACCCCATTGGAGGCACGACATCTCGAGCTCTCGACCCGATGATGGACGCCAGGAACCGTCCGTCAGACACATGAGAGGCAGGGACGATGAGCGAGCAGAACAAGGCGCTCGTGCGGCGCGCCGTTGAGCGGATCTGGAACGATGCCGATTACGCCGTGCTAGATCAGTTCGTCTCGGAAGATTTCCACATCCATGGCGGAGCCCCGGGCACTGAGATCCACGGGCGCGAGGGCACAGCGCAATACTTCGCGGCGTTGCGCTCCGCATTCCCCGACCTGCGCTTCAGCATCGACGACCAGATCGCCGAGGGCGACCGCGTAGTCACCCGCTGGTCGGCGAGCGGGACACACCTGGGCAACTTCTTCGGCATTCCGCCCAGCGGCAAGCGCGTCACGATCGAAGGCACCGACATCGACCGCATCGCCAACGGTCTGGTGGTCGAGTGTTGGCCGCGAGTCGACGAGCTCTGGCTGCTCCAGCAACTGGGCGCGATCCCGGCCCCGCAGACCGCGCCGGCAGGCCAGGTTGCCGAATGACCGAGGCGAGAGGACCGCGCCAGGGCAGCCGGATATCCAGCGCTGCCAGGCGAGATACACGAGGAGGACAGGATGACAGCCATGCTTGAACAGATACGCGATTCCTGGGACGCCATTGCCACCGGGTATGACGCTCACGTCACGCCGACGCATATGTGGCTGGCCAACGAGGGGCTGAAACGAGCCGGAGTGGGCCGGGGCACGTACTTCCTCGACGTGGCATGTGGCAGCGGCGCGCTTAGCATCCCGGCCGCCCGGCTCGGGGCGCGGGTGCTGGCGACCGACCTCTCGCCGCGGATGCTCGAACGGCTCCGAGAGCGGGCGCGGCGCGAAGGCCTGGCGGGGCAGATAGAGTGCCGCGCTATGGACGGGCACTCGCTCGACTTGGAGGATGACAGCTTTGACGTGGCCGGGTCGCAGTTCGGCGTGATGGTGTTCCCGGACATGCCGCGCGGCATCGCGGAGATGGCGCGGGTGACGAAGCCAGGCGGCAGAGTGCTGGTGCACGCCTACGGACCGCCGGAGCGGGTCGAGTTCTTTTCCCTGTTCGCCGCCGCGATGGAGGCGGCCGTGCCTGGCTTTTCCGTGCCGGCCGATCCGCCGCCGCTGCCTTTCCAGCTGCGCGACCCCGAGACGCTGCGCCGGGAACTGGCCCGTGCATCGCTCTCCGATATTCAGGTGGAGACGACCACCGAGCGGCTGGAATTCCGTTCGACCGATGAGATGTGGAATTGGCTAGTGAATAGCAATCCTGTCGCCGAAGCGCTGCTTGCTGACCTTGGCGACGAACACTCCCCCAGGGTCAGGGACGCGCTCGATGATCTGCTTCGCCAGCGCTTCGGCGAGCGCGGAGCCGCAACCTTGAATTGCGAGGTCCACATCGGGATCGGGACGAAGTAGTCCTGGCAGCGATCCGGCATGAACGGCGCGCTCATCGGCGAGCGCGCCGTTGTCGTTTGCGCTGTTGGCAGCCCGGTCGCGGGGTCAGATCCCTACCTCCCCACGCCGCTTGCGGTCCGGCGTCGTCATTGCCCTTGACGTGGCAGGTTCATCACTGATATGGTTCATTAGTCAAGTAAAGAACCATAGAGGTGCTTGACTGGATCGATTGAAGAGCAAGACGTGACGACGTTTGACGACCGCAGCCCGATCTACCGGCAGATCGCCGAGCAAATCAAGGCGGATGTGCTGAGCGGGGCCTTGCAGGAGGGTGATCAGGTCATGTCGACCAACCAGTACGCGGCGTTCTACCGGATCAACCCGGCCACGGCCGCCAAGGCCTTCCAGGAGCTGGTGGACGAGGGCATCCTCTACCGCCGGCGTGGCGTCGGCATGTTCGTTAGCGAGGGCGCGCGTGAGGCGTTGCGGGCGGAGCGCCGGGCGAGGTTCTACCCTGAGGTGTTCGAGCCCATGGTGGCCGAAGCGAAGGTGCTGGGCATCCCAATCGAAGAACTGATCGAGCGCTTGCGGGCGCTGGTGGAGGAAGACGAGCGATGACGTTGGGTATCCAGGTTCGCAATGTGAGCATGCAGTATTCCGACGAGGTCAAGGCCCTGGACGACGTCAGCTTCGATCTGCAGGGCGGCAAGATCTACGGGCTGCTGGGCCGCAACGGGGCGGGCAAGTCCAGCCTGATGGCGGTCAT
>DATGQR010000211.1:0-5259 GCA_035304105.1 Thermomicrobiales bacterium
GCCCACGCCGGGCGTTTGCGAACCGACGAGCGCAAGATTCAGGGCACGACCGAGGAGCTTCGGCGTCGCACCGCCCTGCTCGGCGCGGAGTTTCTCTGGCGGGAACTCAGAATCGCGGCAGGTCTCCTGAATCGAGACGGTTGACCCAGGTCGTTTTCCACAGCTTCAAGCTTCTATCGCGACGCGCCCGCCAGACCAAACCCACCGGATACCCGATCATCTTCGCGACATCGCCGATCAGGCGCTGGAAGCCGATCATCCCCACCACGCCGAGCCAGCAACCTATCCCAGGGGACGCGGCACCATTCCATCGTCTGTATCGCCGCACGTTCGGTGTTATGTAAATAGCCCCCAAGACTCCTGCGACGGCGATTTCGTGCGGCCGCCTGCGCGCGAGGACCGCCAGTAACCCGGAGTAGGTCACGTACCGGATCGCGTGCCGCCTCGCGAAGAGGCCGGCTTTGCCGTCGCCTCGGGCGTAGCGGAAGTACTGCCGGGAAAAAGCCACCGGCCCACGGCGCGGAGCGAACCTGACGCGCGCCTCTGGAACGAAGACCTGGCGCGCCCCTGCGCGCCTGAGCTGGAGGTCCAGGACGACGTCCTCGCAGTAGTCCAGCCATTCGGGATAACCGAATCCGTACTCGATCCAGGCCCGGCGGAAGGCCACGCTGCGGCTCGACGGCAAGAAGCGGTCTGGGTCCACTTCTGCGGCGTCCGGCAGCGTCGTCGCCACCAGTGTCTGCTCCCAGAACGTGCCGGCTTCAGCCTCGAAGAAGCCTGCTGCGATGTCCACTGCTGGGCATGACTCCAACGGCTCGACCAACCGGGCTAGCCAATCTGGACGTGCTTCAGTTCCCGCATCGGTCACCGCGATGATGTCACCGCTTGCTTTTCGGATCGCCGCATTTCGGCCTGCCGAGATATTGACGCCTGGTCGCACGAGGATTGTTGTCGGAAACGGCAGGTCGGCCGCCTGCAGTAGCTCCAGCGTGCCGTCGGTCGAACCACCATCGACGATGATGCACTCATCCGGTAGGCGTGTCTGATTGCGAAGCCCACGGAGCCACTGAGGAAGCGAGCCATACTCGTTCAAGAGGGTCGCCACGAGCGAGACGCGCGACCGCTCGCGGCGATTATCCTCCGTCGTCAACGCAGACCTCCTCGAGGATCTCATCCTGGCGCGCGTGCATCGCGGCGCGATCGGCCTCGGTCAAATCATCCCAACCGGCCAGGTGGAGCAGCCCGTGCACGCCGACGAACGCCAGTTCCCGCTCAAACGGCACGCCCGCCTCGCTTGCTTGCTCCTTCACGACATCCAGGCAAATCGCGATGTCCCCATCGACCGTCGCAGCCGTCGCTGGTTCGGAATATGGAAACGTGATGACATCGGTCGGTGTGGGATCGTCCAGGTAGCGGCCATGAAGCTCGATGATGCGCGCCGTCGAGACAAGCATGACCGTCACTTCGCCAAAGGTCCAGGGCTGGTCGCGCTCGATTGCCTTCGCGGCATCATTGAGCGTGCGCTCCAGGCGTTCGACTACCGCTCCCGCCACGATGTCGGGATATTCCCGCTCGACGATCACCGGACCTGCCACGATTAGTTGGACGTACCGATGGATGCGGCCGCCGGTACGGCGCCTTCGCTCGACACCCGATCGGCAGCGCGCTCGGGGTACTCGATTCGCGGGTGGTAGATGCCTTCGAGGATCTGGATGAACGAGTGCTCGATCTTCGTGACGTCGTTGAAGGTCAAGCCGCACTCATCGAGCTGCCCGTCGTCAACTCGTGATTGGATGATGCCACGCACGAATTCGGCCAGCCGCTCGGACTCGCTCTTGCGGTCGCCCTCTTCGACCTTTTCGAACAGTCGGCCGCTCTGGGCCATCGAGCGCACCGCAGCCTCCACCGAGTCGGCCAGCATGATGATCGCAGCCTCACGTGACTGCGGCTTCGGCCCAGGGTAGCGGAAGTCCTTCTCGTCGACGTTCTCATCCTGCTCCCTGGCCTTGCGGTAGAAATACTCCACCCTGGTCGTGCCGTGGTGTTGAGCGATCACGTCAACAATCAACTTGGGTAACCGGTGCTTCTTCGCCAGCCGGACGCCGTCTCGCACGTGATCGATGATGATCTGCGCGCTGACGTGGGGATCGAGGCCGTCATGGACGTTGCCGATGTTCGTCTGGTTCTCGATGAAGAACGTTGGGTGCTCGATCTTGCCAATATCGTGATAGAGCACCGCGACGCGCGCAAAGAGAGGATCGGCGTCGACGGCGGTCGCCGCGGATTCGGCCAGGTTGCTGACGATGATCGAGTGGTGATAGGTCCCGGGCGCCTCCTGCGCCAACCGTTGGAGCAGCGGCTGGCGGGGATGGGCCAGCTCATGAAGCTGCAGGTTCGTCAGGATGCCGAATAGTGAGCCCAGCACGCTGAACGAGAGAAACGTCACCGACGCCGCAAGCGCTCCGGCCAGGCTAGTCTCCAGGAAGATGCGCCCAGCCGTGGGACCATCGATCCCGCCATCGGCCAGTGTTACGCTAATGCCCACGGCGAACGCCGCCAGTGCAACTGCGAGTCCCGACCAGATGAAGTCCATCGTCCGGTCGGCCCGCCAGATGATCGCTGCTCCGGCAATCGAGCCGACCAGGTAGAGCAAGGCCAGCTCGAAGGAATAGTTCACCACCGCTCCCAGGTACATCGCGATGATCACAGCGATGATGCTGGCGAACTGAAAGTTGATCAGAATCGCGAGCAGCATCGCCGACGCCGCCACCGGCATCATGTACTGAATGTCAGGGTGCGGCAGCAAGAGCCGGGCTGCGACAATCGGGCCGGCCACGACGACGGCTACGAGGATCAACTGGCGTTGTTTCCAGACATCCTGTCCGAACAAATAGAGGTAACCGGTCAGCAGCGCGCTCAACACGATCATCACCAACGACGTGCCCAGGCGCTCGTGCACATCGAGCTGGCTCCGCAGCAGGCCGAGCGCCTCCAGCGCCTCGATCTCCCGCTCAGTCACCACGTCGCCGTCGCGGACGATTGCCTGCCCCTCCTTGACTGAGACGACAACCGGTTCGACGGCGTCGATCGCCGCCTGGCGCTTGGCTTGTGTGGCCTCATCATCAATGAAGACGTTCGGACGGATAAACGGCGAGGCGATCGCGACCGCCAGGTCCTGCTGCGCGGTTGTCAGCAGCGAAGAGACATCCTGGGACAACCCAGCGCGGGCGGCCTCCACCTGGTCGCTCTGGAGCTCGGCTTCCATCGTCGTATCGACGAGCTGAACGGCCTGGGCGGCGACGGCGTCCCAAGCGCCCGACGACATCTCGAGGATCGCCCGGGCGTGTTCCTGGCTAAGCTGCGGGAGCGCCGCCCGCAAGATCTCGATCTTCTGGGCGACCGTGGCCTCGGATTCACGCACTTCGTTCGCGCTGCTAATGAAGCTCTGGATGTCCGCCAACGCGTCTTCGCGCACTTCCGGGTCGAAGGCCTTGACGATGTTGTTCGGGTCGGCGCCCGCCTCGCGGCGCGCCTCTTCGGTGCGGATCTCGCTGACGTAGGTCGCGTCTGCCGGCGCCTTGAACGTCTCCTGGGCGATATCTCCGGCTTCGAGCGTGATCGAGCCCGGCGACCAGTGGATGAGCACTGTCGCGACCGTGATGGTGCTGATGGTCACGAAGAACAACAGCAGGCGCAGCGCTTCGCGTACGCTCAGTGTCGAGCCGCGCACGCTGCGGTCGAGAAGGCGGTTGAACGCCATTTTGGCGTTAACCTTCCTGCGCTGAGCCTGAGTGGATCCGCTCGCCATGAAGTCGCACCTCAAACCATGCCGCGCTCGACACGCGGTCGGCGCTCACCTAGCGGTGGGTTTTGCCCTGTTGAAGTTCGGCAGACGCAATCTTACTAAGAACCCGGTTGTCGGCGCGGCCGGCGGCTTTTTCGATCAGCGCAGGCATGAGCACCCGCATGTCTCCAGGTCCCGAGAGGCCCATTTCCTGAATGGTGTCGACGACCAGCTGCCGCATCTCATCTTCGCTCATCGGCTTCAGTTCGGCCGGGAGGTACTCCTCCAGGACGGCCAGTTCTGCTAGCTCGCGTTCAGCCAGATCCTGACGGCCGGCTTGCTGGTACGCCTCGATCGAATCGCGGCGCTGCTTAATCTGCGCCTGGATGACCTCGACGGCGTCGGCATCATCCAGCGGCGCGCGCTTCTCGATCTCGTAATTGTGGAGCGCCGACCGCAGGTAACGAATGACGTCCCGGCGCTGGGTGTCGCCAGTCCGCATTGCCGCTTTGAGGTCATCGTTTAGCCGATCGGCGATCGTCTTCGCCATCCTGCACCTCTCATATTCGCGCGGCTATCGTGCAGGTTATACTCACCGATTGGATAGCCGCCTGCGGAGCGGGAAGTATAAGACCCGCATAAATACCGGGTCAACGCGCCCGGTCATGTAACTTTGTCCAATTTTGCCAATGGAGAGCCATGCCCGAACTCCCCGAAGTCGAAACGGTCTGCCGCGCGCTCGCGCCGTTCGTGACCGATCAGACCTTCGCCGCCGCCCGCGTCCATTGGGCCCGCACCGTCGAACCGCACGATCCAGCAGGTTTCGTCGCGACAATCCCGGGCAAGCGCGTGCTCTCCGTTTCGCGGCGCGCGAAACTGATCGTGTTCGAACTCTCCGACGATTTGGTCCTGACCACTCACCTGCGAATGACCGGGAATCTCCGCTTCATCGGCGTGGATAGCGAGCCGGAGATCGCACCGCAGCAGCACTTGCGCCTGGAGTTCGACTTCGAATCCGGCGACGCTCTACATTTCTATGACGCCCGAAAATTTGGGCGCGTGCGCCTCTATTCCAGCGCCGAATGGGCCGGATACCAATCGACGGCCTTTGGCCCCGAGCCGCTCGACCCGGCACTCGACGGGCGCACGTTCGCCGCCATGCTTCAGAGTCGTAAGCGGCAGGTGAAACCGCTCCTGCTCGATCAAACCTTCATCGCCGGCATCGGCAACATTTACGCCGACGAATCGTTGTTCAAGGCTCGCATTCATCCGCTCCAGCCGGCGTCGACGATTTCAACGCGTAAGGCTCGCGAGCTTCATCAGGCGATCGTCGAAACGCTGGAAGCGGCGATCGCAAACCACGGCACTACCCTGCGCAATTATCGCTCCGCGCTGGGCGAAGCCGGCGAGAACCAGCGCGAACTGCTCGTCTACGGCGCCGCGAAGGACGCGCCCTGCCCGCGCTGCGGGACGAA
>DATGQR010000212.1:0-3212 GCA_035304105.1 Thermomicrobiales bacterium
CCTCAGCAGCCAGCTCGACTTCACGCCGGCCGTGCCCACCCAGGGCTGGTCATGGGGCGCCACCAATGTCGGACTCCTGAGCCCGGAACCTGCCTTCGAAGCCGGCGTCGGCGTCACCTTCGAACTGCATGACCGGCTCCAGGGCGAGTTGGACGACGACGTCCTGAGCTTCGGTATCCCGCCATCTGACGACGACTCGGATGAGGAAGACGACATCGACGACTTCTAGTCCCGCCACCCAGTCCAGGTATCCACGAGCCACGAGACACATCGGCCGCGCGGCTCCGGCCTACATAGAACACCGCAACGTGACAATTCGTATCCCGGCCCCAGAGGGGTCCCCTCTGGGGCCGGGATGCGTGGAGGTGCTGTGGAGCTACCGAAGAGCGCTGAAGGTGTCGACTGGGCTAATCAGGGTAGCCACCGCCATGATCAGGCTCCGATGTCTTTGAGTTTCGTGAAGTCGAACAACGCCGGGCGGGAGCGGACATGGCTCAGCCGCGGATGAAGCCGCCTTCGGAGTGGAGGATCTGGCCGGTGATCCAGCGGGCGTCGGGTGAAGCCAGGAAGGCGACTAGGCGCGCGACGTCGGCCGGCTCGCCGATGCGGCCCATCGGGAAGCGCGGCAGTAGCCGCTCGCGCAGCTCGTCGCTCATCCAGCCGGTGTCGGTCGGGCCGGGGTTCACCGCGTTGACCGTGATGCCGCGTGGCGCCAGCGCGGCCGACAGCGAGACGGTGAAGGCGTCGACGGCCCCCTTAGTGGCGGCGTAGGCCAGCTCGCCCGGCATCGGCCCCAGGCTCTGGCCCGAGGTCAGGTTGATGATCCGCCCGCTGCCGGCGCGCTGCGCCTCCTCCGGGAAGCGCCGGGCGAACTCGACGCAGAGCAGCGCCATCGCCCGCAGGTTGACCTGGTAATGCGCGTCCAGCGTGTCGGCGTCGAGCGTGTCCCAGGTCGAGTCGGTCGAGTAGGCGGCGTTGTTGACCAGGATCGTCACCGGTCCCATCCACTGCGTGGCCGTCTCGATGACCCGCGCCGGCGCGTCAGCCTCGGCCAGGTCGACGCGCATCCCGCTGGCGCGCACGCCCTGGCGCTCGATCGCCTCCTCGAGGATCGCCGGGCCGTCGCGGTCGGCGCCCCAGGGCATCTGGTCGTCGTAGGCCTGCCAGTGGGTGAAGAAGACGTTGGCGCCAGCGCGCGCCAGCGCCATGCAGATCGCCGCGCCGATCCCGATCCGGCGGCTCGCGCCGGTCACGATCGCCGTCTGGCCCGCGAGGTTGCGGCCCGATCCTTCCCATTGGGCGCTCATCGCTCACCCCTTTCCCGTGCCGGGGCGTTCCATCGCGTCACTTCCTGTACGTTCAAGTCACGCGCGCCGCTCTGGGTTAGGGCCGGGCGCGGACTGCTCAGTCCGGATCGTACTTGACGTCGATCCCGCCGAAGATCGCGAAGGCGTTGACCGAGAGGTGTGGCGGCGGCGGGCCGTCCGGCTCTGGTGCCACCGGCTCGGTGGCTTTGTTGCTGTAGCCGCCGAAGATCGGGATGCCGCTCATTGATACCCGCCAGCCGCGCGGCACGATGATGTCGATGCCCCCGAAGGCCACCAGCGCGTCGATCGCGGCGCCGTCCGGGGCGAGCCCGGCCCGGCGCAGGTCCAGCGTGGCCCCGCCGAAGATCTGGATGATCGAGCCGCCGGCGAATCGCTGCGAGGTCTGCACCATCTCGGCGGCCCCAAACGCCCCGAGCGAGCGCACCACGTCGGCGTCATCGTAGGTGCGGGCGACGCCGCGCCCGAGCAGCACCCAGATCCCGATGAGCGCCAGCACGGCCGGCAGCATCAGCGCCCAGGCGTCGCCGGGAAGGATGTCGAGCGTGAACAGCAGCGCGAACAATCCGAAGGCGAGCACCAGCCACGCCCCCAGGTTGCGCCACGGCCCGGTGATCAGGTGCAGCGCCGCGATGGCGATCAGGATCAGCGGCCAGAGCGACTCCGCCAGATCGCCGGCTTCGATGACGCCCGCGATGTCCAGTGCCGCCAGCACCGCCGCGATCAGGAACGCCACCCCCAGAAACAGCCGCACCGGGCTCCGGCGCAGGAGTTCTTGCATCGCGCTCTCCTTTCAAAAGTTCCGGCGGCGTCGAGATCGGCTGCGCTACCCCGCCGACGTGCCATGAGCGCCACGATATCCCAGAATAGACTAGGATTTTCTGGCTGCGCGCGGGCAGCGAGCAGCCTTGCGCTGGCGCTCAAACACGGCGGAAAGGATCGCGGCGACGGTGAGCCTGATCGATCGAGTCAACTGGGATGAAGTGCGCGACGAAGTCACCAGGCACCTGCAGGAGCTGATCCGGCTCAACACGGTCAACCCGCCTGGCAATGAGTCGCTGGTCGCGGAATACCTGAAGCAACAGGTCGAGGCCGCTGGCCTGGAGGCGCAGATCCTGGAAGCCCAGCCGGGGCGCGGCAACTTCGTCACCCGGATCAAAGGCTCCGGCCAGGGCCGCCCGCTCATGCTGATGGCCCACAGCGACGTCGTCTCGGTCGAAGAGGACAAGTGGCAACACCCGCCATTCGCCGCCGAGATTCACGACGGCATGATCTGGGGCCGCGGCGCGGTCGACACCAAGAACCTGGTCGCCGCTGAGTTGATGATCATGCTGACCCTGGCGCGGCAGGGCGCGCAGCTCGACCGCGACCTGATCATGTGCATCTTCGCCGACGAAGAGGCCGGCGGGCGCGCCGGGGCCGGCTGGATGTGGAACAACCACCGCGAATTGATCGATGCCGAGGTGGCGATCAACGAGGGCGGCGGCGCGGCCGTTGAGGTCGGCGGCAAGCGCTTCTTCACCGTCCAGACTGGTGAGAAGGGCGGGGCGCGCATGCGCGTCATCGCACGCGCCGAGCCCGGCCATGCCTCGGTCCCCCGCGACGACACGGCGATGCTCCGCATGGGCCGGGCGCTCCAGACGCTCAGCAGCCACATCTTCCCGACGATCATGACCGATTCGGTGCGCGCCATGCTCGATACCTACGCCGAGCACGCTGGCGACGAGGTGGCCGACATCGTGCGCGCAATCGACGCCGACCCCAGCTGGGAGAACCTGAGCCGCCTGCCGCTCGATGAGATCTCGCTGCTCGGTCTCCGCGCTACCACTCGCAACACGGCCGTCCCGACGATCATTCACGGCGGCCACCGGCTCAACGTCATCCCCG
>DATGQR010000213.1:0-2136 GCA_035304105.1 Thermomicrobiales bacterium
ACCACTACGTCGAGACGCTCAGCCCCGATCAGGTCCCGGTCCTCGAAACGACCGAGGGAGTGGCAATCGACGTCCTGCCGTCCGATTCGTGGCTCAACATCGTCCTGAATCTGCGTTCGCCGGTGCTCGAGGACCTGCGCGTGCGTCGGGCCATCCAGGTTGCGCTGGACCACGAGGCGATCATGTTGGCGGCCTTTGGCGAGGGCTATTATGAACTGACGCCGGAGCTGGTCCCGGGCGCGCCGACCTGGTACACGGAGGCCGGCGCCGAGTTCTTCAACCAAAACGATCCGGACCGTGCGCGTGAGCTACTTGAGGAGGCCGGCTACGACGGAACCCCGCTGCGGATCATGGTGACCGAGGAGATCCAGCAAGAGTACAACGGCACCCTGACGATGGCTCAGCAGCTCGAAGAGGTCGGCTTCAACATCGAGCTGCTCGTCTACGACGGCGCGACCCTGAGCGACCAGCGCAACGACGAGACCGCCTGGGAGATGTACGCCGCCTGGGCAAGCTTCCGGCCTGATCCGGTCATGCGCAACCTGACCAGCTCGGCGACTGGCTGGTGGGAGAACGAGGAGAAGGACGAGCTGCTCGCCCAGCTCCAATCGGAGTCCGATTACGACCGCCGCTTCGAGATCTGGGAACAGGTCCAGTACCTGTTCTACGAGGAAGTGCCGCGCTTGAAGATCGGTAACAGCCGGCGTGTCGTGGCGCGTTCGGCTGCTCTGCAAGATATCGGCCCGACCGAGATGCAGCCCGAGTTCTCGAACGCCTGGCTGGATGGATGACAGGCTTCATCGTCCGTCGACTGATGTTGGCCGTCCCGGTCATGTTGGTCGTCGGGACGATTACCTTCTTGCTGGTACACCTGACGCCCGGCGACCCGGCTGCCGTGATGCTCGGTCCGGAGGCGACGCCCGGCCAGGTCGATCAGCTGCGGGACGAGATGGGTCTCAACGACCCGCTCATCATTCAGTACCCGCGCTGGCTTGCCGACGTCCTGCGATTTGATCTGGGCCGCTCGATCTTCCTCGAGCGGCCCGTTTCGCAGGCGATCCTCGAGCGCGCCACTCCGACCTTGCAGCTGACCGCATATGCCATGCTGATCGCGATCGCCCTCGGCGTCCCGGCCGGGGTGATCGCCGTGCTGCACCGTGACTCGCTGATCGACAAGATCCTGCTGCTACTGGCGTTGACCGGGACGGCCATCGCCGATTTCTTCCTGGGGATGCTGCTGATCCTGCTGTTCGCCGTCGTCCTCAAGTGGCTGCCCTCGGGCGGCTACGTGGCGTTCACGGCCGACCCGGTCGGGCACTTCCGCGCCATGTTGCTGCCGTCGCTGGCGTTGGGCATCTCGATCGCCGGCCTGCCCGCGCGCCTGATCCGCACGGCGATGCTGGACGTCATCCAGGAGGACTATGTGCGGGTCGCAGTCGCCAAGGGCTTGTCGCACTGGACAGTGGTGACACGCCACGTGTTCCGCAATGCCTTGCTGCCGGCGATCACTGTGTTCGGCTACACGCTGGGGGACTTGCTGGGTGGCGCGGTCGTCGTTGAGACGGTCTTCAGCTTGCCGGGCATGGGGCAGCTCGTCGTCAATAGCATCGCCCGGCGCGATTTCCCGGTCATCCAGGGCGTCGTGATGGTCATCGCGTTGGGCTACCTGCTGGCCAACCTCCTGGTCGATATTCTCTACGTCGCCGCCGACCCGCGCGTGAGGGTGACCCGTGCCGTCGGGTAGAGCCAGCATGTCGGTGCGGACGGATGTCCGCTCCCGCCCACGCGGCTGGCGCGCGAGCTACCAGCCAGACCGGCGGAGGCCCTGGCTGGACCATCTGCTGGGATCGAAACAGGTGCTTGGCAGCCTAGCGTTCCTGGCGCTCGTCACGGTCGTCTCGGTCGCCGCGCCGTTGATCGCGCCGAGCGATCCGACCTACATCAATCCGGTCGACCGCCTGCTAGGGCCGTCGCTGAAGTACCCACTCGGCACCGACGACCTGGGGCGCAATCAGCTGTCGCGCTTGATCTATGGCGGCCGGGTGTCGCTGCTCATCGGCGTGACGGTGACGGTCGCCAGCGCGGTGCTCGGTAGCGCGCTGGGGCTGATCGCCGGCTTCTATCCGCGCCTCGACG
>DATGQR010000214.1:0-27529 GCA_035304105.1 Thermomicrobiales bacterium
TCGGATCAATCCACGTCCTCACGTCTCACCAAACCCCGCGGTGCATTCCAGCCCAACTGCGCGACGCCTCTCCTTTCCCTAAAGCGAATAGCGCCGAAGTGGCCCGCTCGCTCACCGCCCGCAGGGGCGGAGCTCGTCTCCGCCCTCGGCAAAGCCGTCCGGCATCACCTTCGAACCGCCGGCCAGCGTTCACGGGCGACTCCGTCGCCCGGCGGAGCCCGTCTCCGCCCCGACGAATATCCTGAGGACGGACTTCCTCAACCTATTGCGTTCTAGCTCGCGGGCGTCGGGTGCTGGGTGCCGATCGTGCCGAGGCGCTTGCCGAGGTCGTCGAAGGCCTCGGCGAGGACGTTGACGACGTAGTCGCACTCCTCCCTGGTAACGACCAGGGGCGGGCAGAGCTGGGTGGTCGGGTCGTTGCGGCCGTCGTTGCGCAGGATCACGCCGCGCTCCAACATCCGGTCGGACATCCACTCGAGCACGTCCGACTTCTCCGGGGAGGCCTTCGTCTTCCGGTCGGCGACCATCTCGACGCCGAGGAAGAGGCCGGCGCCGCGGATGTCGCCGACGTTGGGGTGCTCGCCGAGCGCGGCTTGGAGCTCGCCCATCAGGTAGGCGCCCATCTCCTTCGCCCTGCCCGGCAAGTCCTCCTCCAGCATGATGTCGAGGTTGGCGATCGCGGCCGCGCAGGCGACCGGGTGTCCGCCGAAGGTCAGGCCGTGCTGGAAGCCCCACTCGCGGGCGGCGTTGACCGGGCCCGGCAACGCGTCACTTGGAGCTTCCGCGAAGGCGTCGGCGACCGACTTGCGGACGAGGACGGCACCGAGCGGCGCGTAGGATGAGGTGATGCCTTTGGCGGTTGTGATGATGTCCGGCTCGACGTCGAAGTAGGTCGAGCCGAACAGCTCACCGAGCCGGCCGAAACCGCAGATGACCTCGTCCATGATCATCAGGATGCCGGTTTGGTCGCAGAGCTTGCGGATCTTCTTGAAGTAGTCCATCGAGCCGGGCGGGATACAGCCGCCAGCGTTCTGGACCGGCTCGGTGATGATCGCCGCGACCTGGTCCGGCCCCTCGAACTCGACCAGCCGCTCGATCTCCTCGTAGCACATCAGGTTACAGGCCGGCTCATTCGGACAGTAGGGACATCGGTAGCGGTGCGACATCGGCGCGTGGCGCGCGCCGGGAATCAGTGGGCCGAAGAACGCCCTCGCGCCGGTCAGGCCGTTGACCGAGAGCGCCCCCGCCGTCGTGCCGTGATAGGCGACGCGCCGCGAAATCGTCTTCCAGCGGTGCGGGAAACCCCTCGCTGTCTGATACTGCTTGGCGAGCTTGAGGGCCGTTTCGACCGACTCCGAGCCGCCAGATGTGAAGAAGACGCGCGCGTCGCCGCCGAGCGGGGCCAGGTCACCCAGGCGGTCGGCCAGCACGGCCGCCGGAACGCTCGCGTAGCCGAAGGGGTTGACGTAGGGCATTGACTCGAGCTGGGCCATCATCGCCTCAGCGATCCGCTTTCGGCCGTAGCCAGCATTGACCGAGTAGATGCCGGCCAGGAAATCGAGATATGACTTGCCCTCGACGTCCCAGACGGTCGTGCCTTCGCCGCGAGTGAGGATCAACGGGCGGTGCTCCGGGTCGGCGAAGTCCTTCATCTGGGTGAAGTGCAGCCAGAGGTTGTCACGGATCGCTGCGCGGACCTTCGCAGCGTCGTACCCCGGCGCCAGATCCACGTTCGTCGTACCTCCGTCGCTGTTGCCGCTCCCGGTCATGCGTACTCCTCTTCATGCAGAGACCAGCTCGCTCCATCGTCATGAGCGCGGTAGAGGCACGGTACTCCGATGCGGAAACGAGGTCAACGGCCGCCAGGCTAGCCCCGCCGCTCGCGCTCCATGATCTCGCGCGCCTTGCGCTCCTCCCATTCGGAGCTGAAGGGGCCGACCCTGCCGAAGACGCTGATGGCGTGGAATACCAGGCCGAGTCCCCAAAAAATGGTCGACCAGTAGAACCACCATCCCGAATCACCGAGTAGGTCAATCACGAACAGGCCGATATTGACCAGCACATAGACGACCGCGTGGGTGTAGAAGCTCTTGAGCTCGCCGGCGCGCTTCATCGCGCGTTCGTAGCGCTCGTGATCGTCCACGACGTGCCTCCTCGCCAAGAAATGTCCCGCCACGGCACTATAACAGCCGGCCGGGGTTCTATGGCACCGCCTGCGCCGGGGGCTCCGCGCCGCACAGGTCTCGCAGGGCCTGTTGGGGATCGGGATCGATCCTGAGCGCCGTAAGCTTCCCGCTCAGGCCGATGTTCTCGAGAAATCGCGCCGGGGTCATCGGCTCCTCGACAGCGGCGAGCAGCTCGGCGACGTCTCCACACTGGAGGGCTGCAGCCGCGGCCTGGAGATCCCGCGGAAGCGGATCGACGCGGTCCAGGTCGGCGTAGCGGGCATGGATCCAGACGAGCGGCAGTGTCTTCTCGTGGCCCGGGCGCTCGGTGTCGCCGGTGACCTTCATCCGGCTCGCCAGTGGGTCTCCCAGGCCGTGCAGATCGACCAGCCGGATCTGGTCCCCAGCGGCGTGGCTCTGGACGCCGATGCTCCGAGCATAGATCACCAGCCCAATGGCGGGGTCGACGTCCTCATCCAGCGGATGGCTGCCGTGGTCGGTCAGGACGATCCTGGGATATGTCGCGGCGAAGTCGCGCATGCGCCAGCCGTGTTCGACCCATTCGAAGCTCGTTCCCTGGTAATCCTCGACACTCATGGGATGACCGCTGCCCGTCTGGGCGACGAAGAAGGCGCGCTCGTCGACGATGCCCTGCGGGGCGCCGTCGCGCGCGATATCCTCGCCGGGCGACCAACGCAGGAACACGCCACAGGCGAGCGCCCAGACCGCAACGGCGGCCACCGCCGCCCAGGCCAGTCGGACCGGCTGTCGCCGAAGTTCCGTCCGCGGGATGACGACCGCCGCGACCGGCAGCAAGACGCCGAAGAGCGCCGGCAGGAGTAAGCGGCCATGCATGAAGTCGCCACCGACCCGAATTACATAGAGGGCATGCAGCATCGCCGCCACTACCGGCGCCGCCGCGGCCGCGAGCAATCGCAAGTCCCGCCTGGCGCGCCAGAGCAGCCAGGCCCAACCCGTCAGGGCAAAGACGAGCGGTATCCAGAGGTGATACGTGACGGTCAGATCGCTGAAGTAGGCCCAACCGCGGCCCCAGTTGGCCCCGGCAGCCTCCTTGGCGAGCGCCGTGTTGGGCACCAGCGCAGCGAAGTAGCCCATGCGGAACACCTGGTAAACGCCGACGAAGCTCCCGAAGGCCAGCAACAGCAGAACCGCGTCCAGTGCCTTGCGCCGTCCCGCCTCACCGATGACCTTGCAGGCGATCAGCACCGCCAGGAATGCGAGCGCGAAGAGTCCGAGGTCAGGGCGCACCAGCGGCCCGAAACCGAAGATCGCCGCTTCGCCCAGCGGGAGGCGTCCGGATTGGGATCCCATCTCAGCCGTGGCGCGCCGAACGAGTAGCCAGAACGAAGCTCCCAGCCAGGCGAAGGTCAGCCCCGTCTCCAGTCCGGACGTCAGGAAATCCCAGACGACCGGGAGCGCCACAAACACGAGGGCGCCGACCGGGACCGCAACGGAGCTCCGACCGTCGTGGACCTCCAAGATGTGCCGAGCCAGCCGCGCCGCCCCGAGTTGGGCGAACGCCAGCCCGGCAACGGACAGCGCCAGCCCGAGGTAGACCGCCGCCGTCGCCGGCTCGATCCCGAGTTGGCCGGCCCCGGCCAGCATCAGCATCCAGAGAGGATGGGTGTAGACCTCGACGCGCTCGCCGATGTTGAACACCGGCCCGTGGCCGGCCAACAGGTTGTCGACGACGCGCAGGGTGATGAAGGCGTCCTCGGCCACCCAGCGCTGGCGATAGCCGAGCGCCAGCGCGCAGGCCAGCGGCGCGACGAACAGCGCGCCGTTGAGCACAGCTGTTAGGGACCATGATCTCGCTCGTTGGACGGCATCCAACCGTCGCTTCGCAGGGGTGGTGGCGCTGTCCCTGGAGGTCGCAGCCGAGCGTGGGAAGAGCGCCATCGGTTCCCCTGGTCCCGTCAGAGTAACCGGCGAATGAGCGCCAGGCCAATGCTCAGGACCACCGAGATCAGGATCATCGACGTGATCGGGATATAGACGCGCGTGCCATTCGAGCGGTAGCGGATATCGCCCGGCAGGTTGCCGAACCAGGAGAGACCGCCGGCCAGCGCGATCAGCCCGATCACGACCATGACCAGCCCGGCAGCGATGATGACGATGGCGAACGAACGCGTATCCATGGTCAGAAATTATGCCCCTCGGCCGCTATCGGGATTCATCCTCCCGGGCCGCAGCGCCCGGCACACTTTGAGGCATATACGGGTGCACCGGATGGGACGAGCCGACATGCTCTTCGACGTGATCTCGATCGGCTGCGGCCTCACACTAATTCTGCTCGTGCTGGTCGACGTGTTCCAGACGCTGTTCAACCCGCGCCGGGTGGGCAGCCTGAGCCAGCACACACTCAACTGGCTGTGGCTGCGGGGCTTCGCGAAGCGCCGCGTCAGGTCCGGCCTGATGGTGCTCGTCGGGCCACTCTTCATCCTCCTGGTACTGCTCGCCTGGCTCGGGCTCACCATCATCGGCTGGGCGCTGATCTACCGCGCCTACCTGCCCGATGACGCATTCCTCTTTTCTCAGGGCCTGGCCCCGCGTGAGCAGTACGGAATGCTGGACGCGCTGTACTTCTCGGCCGTCGTCCAGACCACGCTTGGCTTGGGAGACATCACCCCGACGAGCAACTTCCTGCGTATCGTCACGCCCGTGCAGGCGGCCGCCGGATTTGCCCTCCTGACCGCGGGGATCACCTGGGTGCTGGGCATCTACCCGGCCCTGGTCCGCCGCCAGCAGTTCAGCGAAATGGTTCACGCGGTGCAGCGGGCGCTCGGCGAGCACGGTCTCGCCAGCCCCGATCTGGCGTCGGGCGAGATTCCGTCCATCGCGCGCTCGCTGGCCGAGCAGCTCATGATGGTGCGGAGCGACCTGCTGCAATTTCCAATCACCTATTACTTCCACAGTAACGAGCCGGAATCGAGCCTGCCGGACGTCCTGCTCTACCTGCCGCCGCTCATTTAGAGCGCGGCAACCGTCGGCGCGGCTGAATCCGGCGGCGTGTCGGTCCAGATCCTCGAACAGGCGGTGGAGGACTTCGCGGATTCCCTGCGGGACAACTTTCCGATCTCATCAGCTCCCGGCAACGTCCTGGAAACCTATGCTCACACCGCAGGCTACGCGCACGAATCGCGGCCCGACCCGAACCCGAAACCGACACGCGAGCGGCGCTAGTTCCGGTCCCCCTCCCACGCGCCGCAAGCAGGTGTTGCCACCACGCCGCCGGACGGCCCTCGCCGCTCGGGTTAGACTAGAAGCGCAAACGAACGACTGCACCGCGACACCCACCGCGCAAGCGAAACCGACCAGCAAGGAGAGGGAGCGTCACCACAATGCGACCACCGTTTCAGAACGAGCCCGGAGTCGATTTCTCGATCGCCGAGAACCGCCAGGCGATGGAGGCGGCGCTCAAGAAGGTCGAGGCTCAACTTGGCCAGCGCTACCCGCTGATCATCGGTGGCAAGCGCATCGAGACCGACGCGGTCATCACCTCGCGCAACCCCGGCAACCTCGATCAGGTCGTCGGCGAGGTCTCAAGGGCCAGCGCCGGGCACGTCGACAAAGCCATCCAAACTGCCTGGAAAGCCTTTGCAGAGTGGCGCAGGATGTCGGCCGAGGGGCGTGCCAGCGTGGCCTTCAAGCTGGCCGCCCTCCTGCGCCGCAACCGCCTGGAGCTGGCCGCCTGGATGGTCTACGAGCTCGACAAGGCCTGGGACGAAGCCGATGGCGAGGTCGCCGAGGCCATCGACATGATGGAGTGGAACGGCCGCCAGGCGCTGGAACTCGCCCAGCCGGTCAGGCTCGCCTCGCTGCCCGATGAAGCCAACACCTACCACTACCTGCCGCTGGGCGTCGGCGCGGTCATCCCGCCCTGGAACTTCCCCTGCGCGATCTTCACCAACCTGACGATGGCGCCGGTCATCGCCGGCAATACCGTCGTCGTCAAGCCGGCCAGCAACACGCCGGTCATCGCTTACAAGGTCATCGAATTGATGGAAGAAGCGGGCGTGCCGCCCGGCGTCGTCAACTTCCTGCCCGGCGGCGGCGAGGAGATCGGCGACGCGCTGGTCGATCACCCGCTGACGCGCTTCATCGCATTCACCGGCTCCAAGGCCGTCGGCATGCGCATCTACGAGCGCGCCGCCAAGGTCCACCCCGGCCAGCAGTACCTCAAGCGCGTCACCGCCGAGATGGGCGGCAAGGACGCGATCATCGTCGACGACGAGGCCGACCTCGATGCGGCGATCAAGGGGATCGTCGTCTCGGCATTTGGCTTCCAGGGTCAGAAGTGCTCGGCCTGCTCGCGCGCTATCGTCCACGAGGCCGTCTACGACCAGGTCGTCGAGGGCATCGTGCGGCTGACCGAAGAATCCGTCACCGTCGGTCCCGGCGTCAGCGGGACGGCGACGGTCGGCGCGGTCGTCGACGAGAAGCAGTACAACTCGATTCTCGAATACATCGAGATCGGCAAGTCCGAGGGCAAGCTGGTCTACCAGGGCAAGTCGATCGAGGCCAACGGCTATTACATCCCGCCGACGATCTTCGCGGACGTGCCGGAAGACGCGCGCATCGCCCGCGAGGAGATCTTCGGGCCAGTGCTGGCGATCATCAAGGCACGCGACTTCGACGACGCGCTGCGGATCGCCAATGATTCGGAGTACGGGCTGACCGGCTCGGTCTACTCCCGCAACCGCGCCAAGCTGGAGCGCGCGCGTTACGAATTTGAGGTCGGCAACCTGTACTTGAACCGCAAGAGCACCGGCGCGATGATGGGCGTGCACCCCTTCGGCGGCACCAAGCTCAGCGGCACGAACACCAAGAGCGGTGGCCCGGACTACCTCAAGAACTTCATGGAGGCGCGCGCCGTCGGCGAACTACTCTGAGCTGCCGAGGGCGGTGTCCCGCAGCTGAGGCCAACATCGCAAGTTGGCCGGCGCGAGCGTTGCGCGAACAGTAATTCGGCTGGATAATTGGCTGGCGCTTTCGGGGAGCGCCAGCCATTCGCATGTCGAATTCACCAGAACGGGACACCCGGGCATGCCTGCGACCGAGCCGCTAGAACTCTCAGCAGCAACGCTTCTGTCGACCAAACTCTTCGTGCCACGGACCCATCCCTCTATTGTGAGCCGCCCGCGCCTGGTCGCGCGCTTGATCGAGGGCACCAGCCACCGGCTGACCGTCATCTCCGCCCCGCCTGGAGCGGGCAAGACAACACTGATCGCCGAGTGGCATGCCAACGCGCCGGGCCACAAACCACCGCTGGCCTGGCTGACGCTGGACGAGCGCGACAACGACCCGCACCGCTTCATCGCCTACGTCTCCGCGGCGATCGGGCAGGTCTTCGAGGATGTGCGCGAGGAATTTGACAGCCTGATCCGGGTCGCGTCCGCCGTCGACATCGATCACACCGTCGTGCTGCTGCTGAACCTGCTCAACCGGCGCAGCGAGCCATTCGTGTTGGTCATCGATGATTATCAGGTGATCGACAACCAGGCCATCCACCGGGCGATGGATTATCTCATCGCCAACGCGCCGCCTGCCATGCGCCTGATTATCGCCAGCCGCACCGAACCGCCACTGGCGCTCGCCCGGCTGCGCGTCCGCAACCAACTCGTCGAGATCAGGACCGCCGATCTGCGCTTCACGCCGGATGAGGTACGCGCGTTGCTGCGCGAGGTCGCCGGCATCGACGCGGGCTCCGCCGAGGCTGGCCTGCTAACATCCCGCACCGATGGCTGGGCCGCCGGCCTGCAGTTGGCAATCCTCTCGCTCCAGGGCGGCGATTCGCTGGAGGAGCAATTGCGCGAATTCGGCGGCCACAACCGCTTCATCGCCGATTACCTGATCGAAGAGGTGATCAACCGCCAGCCGCCGGAGATTCGCGACTTCTTGACGCGCATCTCGCTGCTCGACCGCTTCACCGCCGACCTGTGCGACGCCGTGGCCGAGACTGATCGCAGCGCCGACTACCTGCGCTATCTCGAGCAGCACAACCTCTTCCTGGTGCCGCTGGACACCGACCGCCGCTGGTTCCGCTACCACGCGCTCTTCCAGGAGCTGCTGCAGCGCCAGCTGGAGGAGTGCTGCCCGGATAGCCGCGAGTCGATCCTGCGGCGCGCCAGCCTGTGGTTCCGCGAGGCCGGCATCGGCGCGGAGGCGGTCGAGTACGCCCTGCGCGCCGGTGACCGCGATCTGGCGGCGACGATTCTCGCCGACGACGATGTGGCCGCCCACGCGCTGATCCGCGGCGAGTTGGAGACGGTGCTGCGCTGGCTCGACGCGATCGGTGACGAACGCCGCGTCTGCCGCCCGAACCTCACCGGCGTCGTGATCTGGTCGCTCGTCTCCAACGGGCGGGTTGAGGAGATCGAACCGTACATCGCGGAGATCGAGCGCTATGCCAGCGACGCGTCACTCAGCGAAGAAGATCAGCGCATCTCCCAAGGCCTTATCTACGCCGGCAAGACGGTGCTGGCCGCGCATCGTCGCGAGTATCGGGAAGCGATCCGGCTCTCGGACAAGGCATTGGCGCACCTGCCGGACGACTTCCCGATCGCCACGGCCAACACGCTCTACAGCCGCGGCTTCGCGCTCGGGTTGACCGGCGACCTGGCCGGCTCGCTTCAAGCGTTTCAGCTCGCCGTCGAGACGCTCGGTCCGGATCGGTCGCCAACTTTCCGAATCCTGGCTCGCACGGCCTACGTCCAGGCCCTCATCAACCTGGCCAACTTGGCAGACGCCGAGGAGACTTTACGCTCGATGCTGTCTCGCATCGATGAGATGGGCCTGAGCGAGTGGCCCTACGTCGGATTCGTGCACATCTGCCTGGCGCGCGTGCTCATCGAGCGGGGCCGCTACGACGACGCGTTGGCGGAGGCCGAGATCGGCGGGCAGCTGGCGGCCCGCTGGGCGACTGGCACCTTCGAGCTTGAAGGGCACTTCACCATTGCCACGATCGAGGCAGCGCGCGGCAACCTGGAAGCGGCCCGTGCCGAGTTGGGCGAGGCTCGCAAGCTGGTGCCAGTCACCGGCCCGAACCCGCTCCTGGCGCGTCTGGAGGCTCTGGAGTTCCACTGCGACCCGGAAAACGCCGAGGCGGCCCGCCAGTGGGCCACCGAGCTGCTCGACGGCATCCCCGGCGAGCCAATCGAAGTCTGGCCGTGGCTGGCCGCATATGACTCGGCGATCTTCCTGGCGATCCGCCGAGGCGCAATCGACGCGGCCTGCGGCGCGGCCGAGAAGCTCCACGGCTACGCCGAGGACGCCGGCTGGAAGCTGGCCGCGCTGCATCTGACGGTCGCCCACGCGTACTGCATCTGGACGCAGGGGCAGCGCGACGATGCGCTTGCCGAGATCCGGCCGGTGGTCGAAGTCGCACGTAGCGCCGGCGTCGTGCGCCCCTTCCTGGAGACCGGCCCGGAAATGCCAGCACTGCTGCGGGCGCTCGAACTCGACGACGCCACCGCCGCCTGGCGCGATCACATCCTCAGCTTGCTGGCCGATCCCGGGGAGACGGAAGCACTCGTCCGTCCCCGCCTGGCGGCCGGATCGGCGGCGCAGCTGGTCGAACCACTCAGCGCCCGCGAGCTGGAAGTGCTGGAACAGATCATGTTGGGCAAGACGAACAGCCAGATTGCGACGGACCTGTTCATCGCCGAAGGCACGGTCAAGCGCCACACGCACAACATCTACGCCAAGCTGGGCGTCACCAGCCGCACTCAGGCCATCGCCCGCGCCATCGAGCTAGGCCTGCTCACCGATTGATTCCAGCTCCGGCGAGCGATCCCGTACTCCACGTTGCGAACTACCTGGGCGCACCCGGAAAATGCGGCTGCAGATGATCGTAGGGGTGGAGACAAGCTCCACCCTTACTATCATTGTGCGGGCCATCCGAGTGCAACACGGCCAACATGGCATAGAAAACGGCCCCGTGGGAGTTCCCACGGGGCCGTTTGTCACGTCAATTTCGCGCGGTTGCCCGGTCGATGAGGTCAGTCCTCGATGTAGCCAGGGCGCCGGCCGCGGCTGCCGGAGCCGCTGTGAGCCCGCTCGCCGTCATCCTCGACGCCGTCCTGCGGGACGCCGCGCATCGTCAGATCGATCTTGCCGTCGTCGCGGATATTGGTGACCTTGACCGTCACAATGTCCCCGATATTGACGACGTCCTCGACGCGGGCCACGCGGCGGTCGCTCAGGTTCGAGATGTGCACGAAGCCATCGCGGCCGGGCGCCACCTGTACGAAGGCGCCGATGGGGATGATGTTCTTGACCGGGCCGGTGATGACGTCGCCGACTTCCGGCAGCTTGGTCGGCTTGCCGTCGTTCGCCAGCCCGCGCATCGTCAGGTTGATCTTGCCGTCGGCGCGGATCTCCTGCACCTTGACCTCGACAACGTCGCCGACCGAGACGACGTCTTCGACGCGCCCGACGCGCTCCGAGCTGAGCTCGGAGATGTGCACGAAGCCATCGCGACCCGGCGCCAGCTCGACGAACGCGCCGACCGGGATGATCGTCTTGACCGCGCCGGTGAGCACGTCGCCGACCTTCGGCTCCCAGGTAATGCGCTCGATGCGCTTGATCGCTTCGTCGACGCCCTCAGTATTGACGCCAGCGACGAAGATTGTGCCGTCTTCCTGGATGTCGATCTCGGTATCGGTCTCATCCTGGATGCCGCGAATGACCTTGCCGCCCGGCCCGATGACCATGCCGATGTACTCGGGGTTGATCGAGATCGAGCGGATCGCCGGTGCGTACTTTGAGCGCTCGGTGCGCGGCTCGGAGAGCACCTCGAGCATCTTGTCGAGGATGTGCAGCCGCCCGACGCGCGCCTGCTCCAGCGCTTCCTTCATGATCTGGGTGGTGATGCCCTGGACCTTGATGTCCATCTGAATGGCCGTGATGCCCTCGCGGGTGCCGGCCACCTTGAAGTCCATGTCACCCAGGAAGTCTTCCATGCCCTGGATGTCGGAGAGGACCGTGTAGCCACCCTCACCGTCGGTGATCAGGCCCATCGCGATGCCGGCCACCGGCGCCGAGATCGGCACGCCAGCGTCCATCAGCGACAGCGTGCTGCCGCAGACGCTCGCCATCGACGTCGAGCCGTTGGACGACACGACCTCGGAGACGACGCGGATCACGTACGGGAAGTCCTCCTGGTCCGGCAGGACGGCCTCCAAGGCGCGCTCGGCGAGAGCGCCGTGCCCGATGTCGCGCCGGGACGGACCGCGCATGAAGCGCGCCTCGCCAACGCTGTACGGCGGGAAGTTGTAGTGGTGCATGTAGCGCTTGGAGGTCTCGGGCGTCAGGTTGTCGATCAGCTGATCTTCGCGCGTCGAGCCCAGCGTCGTCGTGCTGATGACCTGGGTCTGGCCGCGCGTGAAGATCGCCGAGCCATGGGCTCGCGGCAGGTAGCCGACCTGGCACCAGATCGGACGGATCTCGTCCGGCCGGCGGCCGTCCGGGCGATAGCCCTGCTCGAGGATCAGCGAGCGCATCGTCTGCTTCAGGAAGTCCTCGTAGGCGCCGGCGACGGCCTTGCGGACCTCGGCGGCCTCGCGATCGAAGTTATGGACGGCCTGCGCGACCTCCAATGCCCCGGCCGACTCGAGCTCCTTGATCTCCTGCAAGCGGTTCGCTTCGAACTCGTTGCCGAAGAACTCAACCGTCTCATCCTTGAGCGCGCTCAGGGCCTCATTGCGCTTGGTCTTGTCCTCCTCGAGCATGGCGTCGCGGAGACGCGTGCCGAGGTACGCCTGCACGGCGCGGTCGACGCCCGGGTCGCGTACCGGCGGCTCAAACTCCGGCTTCTCTACGCCCATGGCCTGGGCCAGCCGCAGCTGGGCATCGACGATTATCCGAATGATGCGGTGCCCGAGCTCGAACGCGTCGATCAGGATGTCTTCGCTGACCTCGCGGGCCTCGCCCTCGACCATCATGATCGCGTCGCGCGTGCCGGCCACGACGACGTTCATCAGCGACGATTCAAGCTCGCTGTGGGTCGGGTTGACGATGATCTGCCCATCGACGTAGCCCAGGCGCACGCCGGCAACCGGGCCCATAAACGGGATCGGTGAGATCGTCAGCGCCGCCGAGGCGCCCGTGATGGACAGTATATCGGGGTCGTTCTCCTGGTCGGTCGAGAAGACCGTCGTCACAATATGGACGTCGTTGCGGTAGCCCTTGGGGAACAGCGGGCGGATCGGCCGGTCGGTGAGGCGCGCCGAGAGGATGGCGTGCTCACCGGGGCGTCCCTCGCGCTTGAGGAAGCCGCCCGGGATCTTGCCGGCCGCCGACATGCGCTCCTCATAGTCCACCGTCAGCGGGAAGAAATCGATGCCCTCGCGCGGCGCCTTGGACGCCGTTGCCGTCGAGAGGATCAGGGTGTCGCCGTAGCTCACGGTGACGGCGCCGTCGGCCTGCTCGGCCACGCGGCCAACCTCGATAATCAAGTCGCGGCCGCCAACGCTGACGCGCTCTTCGTACAACCTGGGCATGACGGCCTTCATGGTTTCTGGGATCTCTTGCATGGTGTTGCGTTCACCTTCGTTCAGCGAGCGCCGTGTGCGCTCGTGCGTTCCGTTCATCGTCTGTGCGCGGGATGCCAGTCGCGTGCTGTCTTGATGCGCCGGTTAGGGACTGGAGTGTGGAGATCAATGGCGGTTTGGACCGCCACACTCCAATTCCTAACCCACGCCGCCGACTGATCACGAGCGATGGCGCCCGGCAACCCGTCGCGTCCTCGCGCGGCCCTATCGCGGGCCGTCAGTGTGTGTGCGTGGTGGCGGTTGGCTCCTTTCGTCCGTCCGTCTAACAACAGCGAGACCCAGAGAGCATGCTCTGGGTCTCGAGTACGCAATCGCGGTCGATTCGCCTCACCGGTCGATGCTGGTGCGTTGAGTGCTGGGTCGGCACCTTAGCGGCGCAGTCCAAGCCGCTCGATGAGTGTCCGATAACGCTCGGAATCCTTCTTATTCAGGTACCGGAGCAGCCTGCGCCGGCGACCCACCATCTTGAACAGACCACGTCGGGAATGATGATCGTGCGGATGATCGCGAAGATGCTCGGTCAACGCGTTGATCCGTTCGGTCAAAAGCGCGATCTGAACCTCGGGCGAGCCGGTATCGGTCTCGTGCCGCTGGTACTCGTCTACGATCTCGTCTCGATGCTCTTTTTGCAGCGCCATCCGCGCTTTTCCTCCCTCGCCCATCCGTAAAATCCGCGAATGGATCACGCATTCCACAGTGTGTTTAAGGATAACAGACGTTATGTGCGATGACCACGTCTCGAATTGCACGCCCAGCTAGGCCGCGTGCAAGCGAACACCGGGCGCGATCTCGAGCCGTGCCGGCACGCGCGCCCGGTCGATGGGCTAAGTCTATTCCGGGACCTGGACCTTCGGCAACCAGGTCATCATGCCACGCAGTTCGGCGCCGATCTCCTCGATCGGGTGCTCGTTGGCCTCCTGGCGCATGCGCTTGAAGTTCGGACGCCCATTCGCGTTCTCGGCCATCCACTCCTGAGCGAACTCGCCGGACTGGATATCGCCGAGGATCTGCTGCATCGTCGCCTTGACGCGATCATCGATCACCCGCGGCCCGGAGACGTAGTCGCCATACTCGGCCGTGTCGCTGACCGAGTAACGCATGTACTTGATGCCGCCCTGGTAGATCTGATCGACGATCAGCTTCAGCTCGTGGAGCACCTCGAAGTAGGCCAGCTCCGGCGGGTAACCCGCCTCGGTCAGCGTCTCAAAGGCAGCCGTGATCAGGTGGCTGACGCCGCCGCAGAGCACCGCCTGCTCGCCGAACAGGTCGGTCTCAGTCTCGTCCTTGAACGTCGTCTCGACCACGCCGGCCCGCGCGCTTCCCAGGCCGTAGGCGTAGGCCAGCGCGTAGTCCTTGGCCTTGCCGGATACGTCCTGGTGGACCGCCAGCAGGGCCGGCACGCCGATGCCCTCTTCGTACACCGAGCGCAGGATGTGGCCGGGCCCCTTGGGCGCGATCATGACCACGTCGTTCTTGTCGCTGGGCTGGATGATGTTGTAATGGATGTTGAAGCCGTGGGCGAACATCAAGACGTTCCCCGGCTCCAGGTTCGGCTCGACCGCCGTGCGGTAGACCTCGCCCTGGATGTGGTCCGGCACTAGCATGACGACGATGTCCGCCGCCTTCGCGGCGTCCTCGCTGGTCATGACGGTGAAGCCGTCGGCTTCCGCCTTTTCCCAGGACTTGCTGCCCTCATATAGCCCGACGACGACGTTGTAGCCGCTGTCGCGCAGGTTCTGCGCGTGGGCGTGCCCCTGGCTGCCGTATCCCAGGATGGCGATCGTCTTGTCGGCCAGAAGCTCTTTATCGACGTCGGCTTCGTAGTAGACCGTAGCCAATCGGTCTCCCTCTTTCCCCTCAGGTCTCCAACTCAACCCCGAAACACGTGCGCTCAGGCGGCGCTGCTGACAACCCGCAGGCCGGCTGTGCTGCTGCCGCGCACCATCGCCACCGCGCCGGTGCGCGCCACTTCCCGAATCCCGTAGGTCCGGATCATCGCAATTAGCGATTCGATCTTCTCGCTCGGGCCGGTCACCTCGAGCGTAAGCGTATCAGGCGCGGCGTCGACCACGCGCGCCCGGAAGATATCGGTGGCGATGCGCATGATATCCGACCGGTTGCGGTCGGTCGCCGTCACCTTGATCAGCGCCAGCTCGCGCTGAATCAGGTTCGGCCCCGACAGCTCGGTGACCTTGATGACCTCCAGCAGCTTGTAGAGCTGCTTGGTCACCTGCTCCACGGTGTAGTCGTCGCCCTCCAGCACGAAGGTCATCCGCGAGATGCCCGGCGTCTCGGTGTGCCCGACGGCGACCGACTCGACGTTGAACATGCGCTGCCGGAACAGGCTCATCACCCGGTTCAGCACGCCGGTCTCGTTCTGGACCAGGACGACCAGCGTCCGGTACTTGTGTTCCTCCACGCGCCTACTCCTCTTCGATCAGATCGGCGAACGTCGCGCCGGACGGGATCATCGGGAACACGTTCTCTTCCTGGCCGATCACGAAGTCGATCAGCACCGGACCTTCAATGCTCTGCGCCCAGGTGATGGCCTCGTCGACCTCTTCCGGCGTCTCGACCCGGCGGGCGGCCATGTAGTGGGCATTGGCCAGCGCCACGAAGTCCGGCTGACCGATGCGCACCTCGGAGTAGTTCGCATTGAAGAAGAACTGCTGCCACTGCCGCACCATGCCCAGGTAGCCGTTGTTGAGGATGGCGACCTTGACGTTGGCGCGCTCCTGGACCAGCGTGGCGAATTCGAACGAGGTCATCTGCACCCCGCCGTCGCCGACGATCGCCCAGATCTCCTGCCCCGGTCGCGCCAGTGCCGCGCCGAGCGCCGACGGCACGCCGAAGCCCATCGTGCCCAGCCCGCCGGAGGAGATCCAGTGATTGGGCTTGTCGGTCTTGTAAAACTGCGCCGCCCACATCTGGTGCTGGCCGACATCGGTCGTCACGATCGCCTCGCCGTTGGTGAGAGCGAACAGCCGCTCGATGACCGTCTGGGCCAGCAGCCCGCGCTCCTTATCCGGCGGACGGTACGGCGAGCGCTTGCGCCACTCGGCGATGTCCGCGAGCCACTCGGGATGCTTCTGCGGCTCGATCGCCTCGGTCAACATACGCAGCGCGATCTTCGCGTCGCCCACCACCGGCACATCAGCCGGCACGTTCTTACCGATCTCGGCAGGGTCGATGTCGATGTGGATCACGCGCGCGTTGGGCGCGAACTCGTCCAGCTTACCGGTCACGCGGTCGTCGAAGCGCATCCCGACGCCGATCAGCAGGTCGGCCTCGTCGATGGCGCGGTTACAGTGGGTGAAGCCGTGCATGCCGATCATGCCCAGGCCCAGCGGGTGCGACTGCGGGAAGCCACCGATGCCCAGCAGGGTCAGACCGACCGGAATTTCAGCCTTCTCGGCGAAGGCCAGCAGATCCTCCTCGGCGCCAGAGAGCAGCACTCCGTGACCTGCCAGGATCAGCGGCTTGCGCGAGCGCTGGATCTCTTCGACCGCCAACCGGATCTGGCGCCGGTTCGGCGTGTAGGTCGGCCGGTAGCCGGGCAGGTCGAGGTGGATCGGTTCACCCAGCTCTCCCTCGGCCAGCAGGACGTCCTTGGGGATGTCGACCAGCACCGGGCCAGGCCGGCCAGTCTGAGCCAGGTGGAAGGCCTTCTGGATAGTCGGGCCCAGTTCCTTGACGTCGCGCACCAGGAAGTTGTGCTTGGTGATTGGGATCGTGACGCCCATGATGTCGGTTTCCTGGAAGGCGTCGCTGCCGATGACCGGCTGGGCGACCTGGCCGGTGATGGCGACCATCGGGATCGAGTCAAGCTTGGCCGTGGCGATGGCGGTGACCAGGTTGGTCGCGCCGGGGCCGGAGGTGGCCAGGCAGACGCCGGCCTTGCCGGTGACCCGCGCGTAGCCATCGGCCGCGTGGCCGGCGCCCTGCTCGTGGCGCACGAGCACGTGCTTGAGCTGCGGGTATTCGGGGAACACGTCATAGAGGGGAATGATGACTCCGCCGGGGTAGCCGAAGATCACCTCCACACCCTCGCGAATCAGCGCCTCGCAGAGAATCCGCGCGCCGATCGAGGGTCGGGCCGCGGGCGCTCGACTCTGCTCATCCTCCTGCGGAGCGGTTAGCTCCTGTGCGATCACCACCATCCTGCATACCCTTCTTGACGTCCCTCAACGCCCTGCTGCTCCGCGACCGTCACGCCACCGGCAGGAACGAAAAGAGCCTCCCGGTGTCGGGAGGCTCGCGGTGTTCGTCGATCAGTCTTGCGGACTCGCGCGCACTCCCTAAGTAAGACCCGTAATAAGGATTACTACGAGTACAAGCAGGCAGAGGCCAAGAATCAGGCTGCGCGCGTCGACACCCGACCGGGTGAGGGCCATCTCTGCGACCTTCACATTGTCTCGGCGGTGCGACATCTGCGCGAACACTCCTGCCTGCCCTGCGTGCGCAAGGTCCGATGTGGGGATCATACGCACCTTCCGGCGATTGTGTCAAGTATCACGAACTCGCCCAATCGTCCGGTATCCTTGCGGCGGTCTCTCCGGCGGTTGGCGAACTCCGTCCAGTATGCTACGATTCTTATCTGCATCGACGGTCTCACCGCGATGCCACTCTGCGCCCGTAGCTCAGTGGATAGAGCGTTTGGTTGCGGACCAAAAGGCCAGAGGTTCGAATCCTCTCGGGCGTACCACAGCAACACTGACCCTGTTCGAGCGCACCCCTACGGGTGCGTTCGGTCGTTAAGGGCATCAGCAGTTCCAAGCAGGAGCGCTCGCCGGGACGGTCCCCACGCCATGCAACTTCCGGGCAGCGGAGGACGTTAACTTCGAAGGTGCTGAGCGCCGGGGCGAACGAGGAGTGCGGGGCCCCGACACTGGATAAGAGGTGCGGCGATGCGCGGTCTGCGGCTCATAACGGTACTCGTGGCGGCGGCGCTGCTCGTCGGGATGCTGGCCGCGTGTGGCGACGGCGACGACGAGGAACCCACAGCCACGCCGGCCGAGGCGGGCGCTTCGCCCACCAGCGCCGAACCAACGGACGAACCCACCGAAGGGCCGACCGCCACGGAAGCCCAGCCGACGGCGACCGAGACGGCAGAACCTTCGCCGTCACCGACCACCGTAATCGATCCCACGCCCACCGAGGCCTCAGCGGAGCCGACGGCCACAGAGGGCGAGGAACTGACGCTCAACGTCTATTTCATCCGCGACGAGGAGCTGACGGTGGCGCACCGTACGATCCCCCACACGCTGGGCGTGGGCGCGGCGGCGATGGAGGCGCTGCTGGCCGGGCCGAGCGACGAGGAAGCAGCGCTGGGCTTCATCTCTGCGATCCCCGATGACACCGAGCTGCGCGGGCTTACCATCGACGACGGCATCGCGACGGTCGACCTCAGCGCCGCCTACGAGTCCGGCGGGGGCAGCTTCTCGGTGATGGCGCGGCTGGCGCAGGTCGTCTTCACGCTGACCCAGTTCCCGACCGTCGACGCCGTCCAGTTCATGCTGGAAGGCGAGCCCGTCGAGGTCTTCAGCGGCGAGGGCGTGATCATTGACGGGCCACTCGGCCGCGACTTCGAGGAGCTCCAGCCGGCAATTTTCGTCGAATCGGTCGCGGTCGGAGATGTGGTGTCCAGTCCCCTGACGATCACCGGAACGGCCAATACCTTCGAAGCGACCTTCCAGGCACGTATCGTCACGGGCGCGGGCGAGATGCTGACCGAGCAGGTCGTGACGGCTACCTCCGGCACTGGCACGCGCGGCACCTTCGAGGCGACCCTGACCTTCGAGGTCGCCGAAGAGACGCCGGGCCGCCTGGTCGTCTTCGAGTACTCGGCCCGCGACGGCTCGCCCATCAACGTCGTGGAGATCCCGATCCTGCTCCAGCCGTAGCCAGGCCACGTAGCCGACCCATTCGCGCCAGGCGTGATACGAGTGCGTCACGCCTGGCCCATACGCGCCACCTCCAACAGCTTGCGCGCACGGGCGTTGCCGCCCCGATTCACCTGGTCCTTCGCGTATCCGGCCATCGACGCGTAGCCGCGCACGATCGCCGCGCGCTCGGCGTAGCTGGCGACGGCCTCGAGGTCGTCGAAGCCCTCCGGCGCGCGCTCCTCGACAAGATCGATCACGCCCTCCGGTCCACCGCGCCGGTTTGCCATCACGATCTCCGCCGTCGCAGGCAGGCGCTCGTCCTCGTAGGCTGCCAGCGCGTCGGTGACTGTGGCGCCAGAGGTAAGCTGGGGAGCCAGACAGCGGGCATCGAGGATGGCCTGGCTCGCACCATTGCTGCCCGTCGGATACATCGGATGGGCGGCATCGCCGAGCAGCGTCGCGCGTCCGAACGACCAGCGCGGCACGGGATCGCGGTCGCAGCACGGATACTCGTAGACGACGTCAGTCGCCTCGATCAGCGCCGGTAGATCGATAAAGTCGAGCCTGAACTTTTCGTGCGCGAACGGCAGCACCTCCTCGAGCTTCGCGGGGCGGCTCCAGTCCTCGCGGCACGGCGGAGGCGTCGAGCCGTCGCCCAGGCGCGCCATGATGGCCCAGTTCGTCAGCCGGTAAGCGCTCCGGGCCGGATCGACGTAGATTGGGTAGAAGACGAATTTGGCGGCGTTCCCGCCAGCGATCACCATCGTGCGCCCGTCCGCATACACCGGCCAGTCGGTCGCCCCGCGCCAGAGCATGATCCCGTTCCAGGCCGGGTGGCCCTCGTCGGGATAGAAGATGCTGCGCAGCCGGGAATGAATGCCGTCAGCGCCGATCAGCGCGTCGCCGGCCACATCGACAACCCTGCCATCGCTGCACCGCTCGAAGCGCGCGACCACCCCACCAGCTCGCTCGTCGAAGTCAACGAAGCAGTGACCGATGTGGATGTGCCGGGCGCCCAGCCGCGCGATGGCCGCCCGGTAGAGGACGGTCTGAAGCTTGCCGCGGTGGATGCTGATCTGCGGGAGGTCATAGCCGGCATCCAGGCCACGCAGTTCGTCCCAGACCGGCTGCCCATACCGATTCATGTAGATCAACCGGCGCGTGCGGATGCCGGCCTTGTCGAGCTGCGGCAGCAGCCCGAGCGCCGCGAGCTCTTTGACCGCGTGCGGGAGCAGGTTGATCCCCACACCCAGCTCACGTACCTCACGCGCTTGCTCGAAGATCTCAACGTCGATACCCGCCTGGTGCAATGCGAGCGCAGTCGTCAGGCCTCCGATACCACATCCGGCGATCACAACCTTCATCGCTTGTGTCCTTTCGATTCCGGAAGCGGCCGCGGCTGGCCCCGGCCGTACCCGGGCGAGGACCACCTGTGCCCGGGCGCCAACGAGCCGTGGATGCCGTTCGCCGCGCACCGTTGCGCGGCGGTGAGTCCGGCAGGGATCTGGTTCGCCATCGGTGCGACGTCGTCCTGGCCACGCTGCCACTCAGCACCTCGTCGTGTCATCGCCTCATTGCGTGGTGTGCTCAGTTCGAGAAAACTTGAACGACGTGTGCGAGAATAATAGAACATAAGCCGCTTGTCAACCCATCGACAGCGGCAGTACAGTGCGGGGTGTCCGGCTTCAATCAACCTCTGGCGCGCGCCTGGAAGCGGCCGGGCATGGCCCGGACCGTGGCCGGGCGAGGTTGGTGGTGCCAGGCTGACTCACCAAGTCAGGAAGTCGAGGGCTGAGAGATGGAACGCGCGTGGCAATCCGGGCGGAAGCACGAAGCTCCGAGGGTGATGATCCGGGCATCGGCTCCCTGCGAATTCATCATGCACATGAGCGAGTGCAGTTCACCGGGCTGGGTGGCAAACCTCACGCTTGGAAAGGCCTGGTTCACGGCAATCCGCAAGAGCGCCGCCCCCGACCTCATGGCGGCGCTCGACACCTATAGCGATCCCGGCCCAAGCCCGCAGGTGAACCTCTGGTCCAAGCTGCTGGCGCTGGCCTACGAGACACCCGAACCGCACGATGTCCCTACGTTCCTGTCGCACTTCGCCGCAACGCCGCCGCTCCAGGTGCGGCTGTTTCTGCTCGGGTATCACGACTTCCCGCAGCACCGGCGCGCCCCGCAGGAGACGCTGCTCCAGGCGGCCCAGGGCGAGGAGGTTGCCGTACGTGAGGTGGCGGAGCGGCACTTCCCGACCGACGCCCACCGCCGCCAGGCGCTGCTTGAACTGCTGTCAATGGAGCCTGAGGAGACGCGCTCCCACCTGCTGGTCATCATGGAGCGCTGGTACCAGGAGGTGTTCCGCGACCAGGAGAAGCAGATCATGCCGATCCTCGAGCGCGATGCTCGAGCCACCCGGGAACTGCGAAGCACGCTGACGCTGGATAAGCTGGTTGAGACGCTCACCAACGGGTTGGAATTTCACCCCTGGCCGGGGCTGCAGTGGGTGGCGCTAGTGCCGACGTACGTCGCGCGCCCCTGGACGGTGGAACAGTTTCAGGGCGAGGGCATCATCATCTGCTACCCGGCGTCCGACGAGAGCCTCGAAGAAGGCGACGGGCCGCCGGCGCGCCTCATCCGCCTGCATCAGGCGCTAGGCGACGAGCGGCGCCTGCGAATCCTGCGCCACGTCGCGCAAGAACGCTCGACATTTCAGGAGATAGCGACCGCGCTCGACCTGCCGAAGTCGAGCCTGCACTACCACCTCAGCATCCTGCGCTCGGCCGGGCTGCTGCGGGCCAGCAGCGGCGAACATGGCGTCACCTACGGTCTGCGACGGGAAGCACTGACGGGGATGGGTGAGGCGCTACTGCGCTATCTAGAGGCTGATTCGAATCCCTGAGGGTCGCGCTGATCCGGCCGGAGACGGCCCGACGCGATTGCGACGGCCGGGCCCAAATCGGTATAATTCCTGGCGGAGAGGTGTCCGAGTGGTTTAAGGTGCTGCTCTCGAAAAGCAGTGTGGGTAACCCCCACCGTGGGTTCGAATCCCACCCTCTCCGCCGCGACGCCCTCGGGCGTCGTATCATATTGATGATTGGAAGGGTCGCATAGTCTGGCCTAGTGCGCGCGATTGGAAATCGCGTAGGCGGGTCCTCTCGCCTCGTGGGTTCGAATCCCACCCCTTCCGCCTCCCATCGGTTCGCTACCCTTAGTCCGGGCCCATTGACGTCGTTCCCGGCTTTAAGCTACGAACATGTCCGGGTCGCAACCGCGATAAGGACAGCGAGATGGCCAGTGCGAAGGCAAACATCGACGTCGCCGGCGTCCCGGACTTCTGGGAGCGGGTAGCCGCCTCCCGGCACGCGATCCTGCTCCTCGACTACGACGGCACCCTCGCTCCATTCCACACTGACCGCATGAAGGCACACCTCTACGACGGCATGGCCGAATGCCTCGAGCGCCTCGCCGAGCTGGACAATACCACCGTGGCGCTCGTCTCCGGCCGGCCTGTTGCCGAGATCCAGAAGCTCACCGGCATCACCAACCTGCTGATCGCCGGCACGCACGGCTTCGAGCTGTACCGCCCGGGTAAGGGCATCACGGCGATGCCTCTTCCCGAGGACGTGACCGCTAACCTGGACGAGGCGCGTCGAGCCGCCGCCGAGCTAGTCGGCGAGTACCGTGCCGAGCGCAAGATCGCCACCGTCGCGATGCACGTGCGCGGCCTCGATACCCTGGAGGCCGACCGGGTGGCCGGCGAGTTCCGCGGCGTGGTCGAGCCGATGGCCGGCGAGCACCTGGAGGTGCGCGACTTCAACGGCGGCGTCGAGCTGCGCGTGCGCGGTCGCGACAAAGGCATAGCCATCTCGGAGATCATCGAAGAGCTACCGGACGCCGATCTGGTCATCTACGTCGGCGACGACGAAACCGACGAAGACGCGTTCAAGGCGCTCCCCCCTCACGGCATCGGCATCAAGGTCGGTAACATGGATAAGCCCACGGCCGCCCAAGGCAGGCTCGGCTCGCCAGCGGACGTCCTGCAGCTCCTGACCGACTGGATAGCGATCAAGTCATGACCAAGAACGGCGACAACTCGGCGCAGCGTCTCATCATCGCGTCCAACCGCTTACCGGTGACGCTCAACCGCGATCCGGAGAAGGGCTGGGAAGCGCAGCCAGCATCCGGCGGGCTGGTCCACGCCCTCAAATACGTGCTCCAGGAACGCGGCGGATTGTGGTTCGGCTGGACCGGGGTGGCCGGCAATGACGGGGTCGACGAGGCGCTGGCCAAAATCTCTGAGGACCTCAGCTACGAGATGCGGCCGATTGCCCTCACCGAGGACGAGGTCGAGAATTACTACTTCGGCTTCTCCAACGAGGTGCTCTGGCCGCTATTTCACGACATGGTCTCGCGCTGCCGCTTCGTGCCCGAGTACTGGGAGGCCTATGAAGCGGTCAACCGCAAGTTCGCCGAGGCCATCGCCAAAGAGACGTCGCCGCACGACTTCATCTGGGTGCAGGACTATCACCTGATTACCGTCGCCCAGCACTTGCAGCGCATGCGCGAGCGCCGCAACGTGGGTTACTTCCTGCACATCCCATTCCCGCCGGTGGACATCTTCGTCAAGCTCCCCTGGCGCTTCCAGATCCTGGAAGGCTTACTGGCCTTCGACACGCTGGGGTTCCAGACGGTCCGCGACGCTCAGAACTTCGTGACCTGCGTGCGCGAGTTGCTGACCGGCGTGACGGTGCGGGCGGTGGATGATATTTATGTCGCGTCGACCGGGAACCACCACACGCGCATCGGCAACTTCCCGATCGGCATCGACTACCGCGAGTTCGATCGCCGCTCCGGGCTGGACTCGGTCTCGACTGAGGTCGCGCTGCTCCACCAGCGGCTGCCGGAGCGCCAGATCATCCTGGGCATCGACCGGCTGGACTACACCAAAGGCATCCCCGAGCGGCTGCACGCCTATCGCTACGCCCTGCGGCGCTACCCGCGCCTGCTGGAGACGACCTCGATGCTCCAGGTCGTCGTGCCCAGCCGCGAGATCGTGGCCGGCTACCGCTCGATGAAGGAAGAGGTCGAGCGGCTGGTCAGCGAGATCAACGGCGAGTTCACGCGCCCTGGCTGGGTGCCGGTCCACTATCTGTTCCGCTCGCTCAGCATGACCGAGCTGGTGGCCTTCTACCGCGCCTCGGAGATCAGCCTGGTGACGCCGCTCAAGGACGGTATGAACCTGATCTCCAAGGAGTACGTGGCCGCAAATGTCGATCTCAACGGTGTGCTGATCCTCAGCGAGTTTGCCGGTAGCGCCGCCCAGCTCTCGGACTACGCGCTGCTGGTCAACCCGCACGACGTCATCGGCACTGCCGACGCCATCCTGCGCGCCTTCGAGATGAACCGCGCCGAGCGCGAGCTGCGCATGCGCGAGATGCGCCAGATTGTGCGAGAGACGGATGTATTCTGGTGGACGAACGCCTTCCTGGGCCTGGCCCTGAACGGCGAAACGCGCCTGGAACCACCCCAGCGCTACTACGTTCCGCGCAAGGACGTGTCTGAGGAAGCTCCGTCGTCCGACGTCATCCTCACTCCCGAGGCCCGGCTCGACTGAGCACGGACTGGTTTCGTCTCAAGAGAAGTGCTTCAAACCGCCAGCCGCAGGCGCTCCAGAATCTGGCCGCGGTCGGGAAGTGACGGCTGGGCGCCAGCGCGGGTGACCGCCAGCGAGCCGGACTGCACGCCAGCGCGGACCGCGTCCTCGAAGCTGCTGCCGCCCGCAATCCAGGCGGCGAACGCGCCGCAGAACGCGTCACCGGCGCCAGTCGTGTCCACGACGTCGACGACCGGCGCGGGCACGTCGATCACCGCCCCGTCTGCGCAGCCGACCGCGCCGTGCTCGCCCAGCGTGACGATCGCCCCGCGGCGGGGGAGCTCGGCCAGCTCGCGAACCGCCTCGCGCGCGTCCTCGCCCGGCAGGACCTTGCGCCCCAGGAAGCCGGCGGCCTCGATTTCGTTGCAGATCAGATAGTCCAGCTGCCCGGCCAGCGGGCGCAGGTCTTCGGTGAAGGGCGCGGCATTGCAAAGCTTGAGCGCCGCTACGGGATGGCTCGCCAAGCGCTCGACGATCGCCGCCGGCGCCTCGTTGGGGAACAGCAACACGTCCGGGCGGCATGCCTCGATCGCCGCATCCAGCAACTCGACCCGCACGGACGCGTTCGCACCGGCGACGGTGATGATCTGGTTCTCGCCCTGCTGGTCGACGGCGATCAGCGCCAGCCCGGAGGGCACGCCGGCCACCTGGTCGCAGAAACGTAGATCGATTCCAGCTGCGGCCAGCTCCGCGCGTCGCGCGGAGCCGTACGCGTCGTCGCCGAACGCGCCGACGAAGACGACGCTAGCCCCGCAGCGCGCCGCGGACACGGCCTGATTCGCCGCCTTGCCGCCGGGAAACACATCGAACGAGATGGAAGCGACCGTCTCCCCCGGGCGAGGGAGACGGTCGGTCGTACACACCAGGTCTGTGTTCGAAGCGCCGCAAACGAGTAGGGTGCCGGCCACGTCTCTACCAGTCGTCGTCATCGAATTCGGTCTCATCCCGCTTGCGCCAGAATAGCAACCGCGAGAAGAAGTGTCGAAGCAGCTGGCCGCGCAGCCGCAGCCAGGCCTGCCGCGCCCGCAGCAGGTCCGACTGGCTCGGCGCGGTCGCGCCATACGTCTCGCGCACGTAGAGATCGGTCAGGTAGGTGACCGGCTGTCGGGAGCCAGAGATCTTGCCTGCGATCTGCTCGGCGTACTCGTTCGGCGTCCAGGCGGGTTCCGGTTTCACGCCGCCCCAGGACGCGCCGCGCGAGAGCTTGGCGTACATCTGCCTGGAGGGCGACAGCCCGCGCGTGCCCCGCAACCAGAGGTAGGCGATCACCAGAATGGCCAGCAGAATCGTCAGCGGGATGACGCGGATAACGATGTCGGTCGTGCTCGGACCGCTGTCAGAGTCGGCCAGCGCGCCGGTGCCGGTCGGCAGGAAGATGTTCTGCTCGTCGAACAGCGCGTCGTCAAACGCGCCCAGCGCATCGCCGCGCAGGCCTTCGCCGAGCGCCCCGCGGTCGCCAGGGGCGGAGCCGCCGCCACCGCTTGAGGCCGCCGGGTCGCGGTTGATCTCCTCGCGGGCGGCAGTAGGCTCGAAGCCGATCCAGCCGTAGCCCGGGAAGTAGACCTCCGGCCAGGCGTGCGCGTTGCGCTCGCGGTAGAGCAGGCCGCCGTCGACCTCCTCGTCAGTCGGGAAGAAGCCGGCTGACATGCGCGCCGGGATACCCAGCGAGCGCGCCATGACGATGAACGCCGAGGCGTAGTACTCGCAGTAGCCTTCGCGCGAGTCGAAGAGCACGTAGTCGACGACGTCGACGTTCTCCGGCGGGAAGGGAATCGACTCGTTATAGGTGATGTTCTCGCGCAGGTAGCGCTCCAGCGCGCGAGCGATGTCGTAGGTGTTGTCGTGACCGGCCGCGACTTCCGCAGCGAGCTGGCGCGTGCGGTCGGTCACGGTGTCCGGCAAGCCGAGGTAGCGGTCGAGCACCTCCTGCGGGATCTCGCCGCTCGCCTGGCGCAGGTCGTCGCTGGTCGCCTCACTAATCATCGCCTCGACCGAGTAGGTCGAGCCTTCTTCGAGGCCGTCCTGCGCCCGTACCGACTCAACGTCGTCGAGGACCGGGAAGCGGCCGCGGTAATTGAGCGTCTGAACGCGATAGGTCTCGTTGTTGATGGAATAGCTGACCTGGATTTCCTGTTCGGCCAGCTCACGCTGAAGCAGCCCCAGCTCCGGCGGCAACTTCGTGTAGTCGGGATCCGGTCGCGGCGTCGGGGTCGGCGTGGCTTCGGCCGCCTCGGCCGTCGGGTCCGGCGTCGGCTCGGGCAGCGGATCCGGAGTCAGGTCAACGCCCTGGAGCGCCTGTACATATGGCCACAGCTCCGGGCGCACCGTGTCCGGCGTGGCCGACTGGACGTCGATCGACTCCTCCACCTCACGCCAGGCCACCACCAGACTGGTCGCCACGTCTGAGGCGACGAAGGCGCCCGGCGAGAAGAGCAGGCTGCCGCGCGTGCGTTGGAGCGTCAGGTCATACGATTTGCGCTCGCGGGACTCCGCATAAGAGGGGTCGACTGGCCGGCTCTCGCCCGGCCGCAGCTCGAACTGCGGCGGGACGACGACCGGCTCGCCTTCCTCCACCGGCGGCGTCAGGTCGGAAACCCAACCGCGTCCGGTGTAGATGTTATAGGTATGCGCCTGAAGGTATGGCGCCCGGTTGGAGCCTTCGAGCAGGACAACCGGGTCCTCGCTGAGGCTCAGTGGCCCGCCCAGCTCGAAGTTCGACTCGAACGCGGCGAAGCCTCCCACTCCACCGCCGCCGGGGCCGCGCAGCCCGGCGAACCACTTGTCGAACTGTGTCTCGACTGTGCGCCACGGGCCATTCACCTCGCTCCAGAGCTCATGGGCCGTGCCGCTGCGCGCGCTGACCGGAACCGCCCAACCGAACAGGATCACGGCGAACGCCAGGTAACTGGCCGCCCACATCCCGCGCCACATCAGTGTCGAGGGGTAATCGATCCTCACCCGGCGCCAGTTGATCTCGCGTTGGAGCAACGTGAAGCGCATCAGCAAGATCAGCCCCACGAAGATGAAGAGCACGACAAGCCCGTTGGGCACACGCCGGCTATAGCCCAGGTTGAGCAGCAATACCACGCCCGGGAAGAACAACGCCGCCCAGATCCAGCGCGCTCGGAAGATAAACCACATCGTCAGGTAGGCCATGGCGTAGGTCAGGATCGAGATAAATAGCACGAAGAGGTACAGGTCTTCGGCCTGCTCGCCCTCGACCAGTAGCCGGACCCATTCCTCGCCTCGCTC
>DATGQR010000215.1:0-8501 GCA_035304105.1 Thermomicrobiales bacterium
CCGATGGCCACGATCCTGCAGGGGCGTGATTCGTCACGCCCCTACAACCGGTTGTCGCCCGCAATGGCAACCTACCCCGATGCGTTCGATTCAAGCCAGTGCAGGGCGGCGCGGGTCATCATCTCGACGGCCAGCGGCAGCGAGCGCTCGTCGATGTCGAAGCGCGGGTGGTGATGCTGGAAGGTCTTGCCGGTGGCCTCGTCGCGCGTGCCGACGAAGAAGAACGTCGACGGCACCCGGTGCGTGAACTCAGAGAAGTCCTCCGAGGCCATCAGCGGCGGCCCGGTCCAGACGTTCTCGGCGCCGATGACCTCAGCGGCTGCCTCGCGCACCAGCGCCGCGACGGCGGGGTCGTTGACGGTGGGGCGGCTGCCACGCCGGTACTCGACCTCAGCGCTGCCACGGAGCGCCGCGGCGATCCCCTGAATGATCTCCGGGACGCGGCGCGCGAGCTGATCGCCGACATCGGCGTCGAACCAGCGCACCGTGCCGCTGAGCGTGGCCGAGTCGGCGATGATGTTGGCGGCGGTCCCGCCGGCGTGTAGCGTGCCGACCGAAATGACGGCAGGCTTCTGCGGATCAACCTCGCGCGAGACCAGCGTTTGCAGCGTTGTGACGACCTCGGCAGCAATCAGCAGCGCGTCGACAGTGTTGTGGGGCATCGCGCCGTGGCCGCCGCTGCCCTGGATCTTCACGTTGAAGCGATCGGAGCCGGACATGGTCGGACCGTCGACCACGACGGCCGTGCCGACGGGGAAGTCGCTGAGCAGGTGCAGGCCGATCGCAGCGTCGACCTCTGGATCTTCGAGCACGCCGTCTTCGATCATCCGCCGCGCGCCGCCCCGCCCTTCCTCGGCCGGCTGGAAGCAGAAGACGATCGTGCCGGGGATCTCATCGCGCCGGGCATAGAGCATCCGCGCCGCGCTGAGCAGGATCGCCGTGTGGCCGTCGTGCCCGCAGGCGTGCATCGTGCCCTTGACCGTCGAGCAGTATTCGACCTCGTTCTCCTCCTCGATCGGCAGCGCGTCCATGTCGGCGCGCAAGAGCAGCGTCTTGCCGGGGCGGCCGCCGCGCAGGACGGCCTTGACGCCGGTGACCGCGATCCCGGCGCGCACGTCTTCGAAGCCGATGGCGCGCAGCCGCTCGGCGACGATGCTGCTGGTGCGCGTCTCCTCGAATCCCAGTTCAGGATGGCGGTGGAAGTCGCGGCGCGTCTCGATCAGCTCCGGCAGCCACTCGTCGATCTCGTCGCGCAGGGACGCGGTCATGACCATGGTAGGCGTTCCTTTCTCTCCCATCTCGTTCCCGGGCGTAGTCTAGCAACGCCGGGACGGCTGCAATGGCGCGCCTTCGCGTTTCGGTTCGCGGCATGGCCGTCCGGCTGGTGTACGATGGCGCTTTGAATCGACCGAGCATCGATGACCCGGAAGCAGCATGGAGGAGGAGAGCCATGGCGACGGCAGTGCAGGTACGTGACTACAAGCTGTTGATCGACGGGCAGATGGTCGACGCCGCCAGCGGCGAGACGTTCGAGACGGTCTCGCCAGCAACCAATGAGGTGATTGGGCGGGTCGCCAAGGCGGGCAAGGAAGATGTCGACCGAGCGGTCGCGGCGGCGCGCAAGGCCTTCGATGACGGCCGCTGGTCGCGCATGACCCCGCTGGAGCGCTCGAACCGGATGCGCAAGGTCGCCCAGATCATCCGCGAGCGTGTCGACGAGCTGGCCGAGCTGGAGACGCTCAACTGCGGCAAGATCATCGTCGAGTCGCGCGCCGACGTGCTGAATTCGGCCAACTGCATTGAGTACTACGCCAACCTGACCGGCCAGATCTGGGGCGAGACGATCCCGATGAACGGGCCGCTGTTCGACTACACCGTGCGCGAGCCGATAGGCGTCTGCGCCCAGATCATCCCCTGGAATTTCCCGCTGCTGATGGCCGCCTGGAAGATCGCCCCGGCGTTGGCGGCCGGCAACACGATCGTCCTCAAGCCGGCCAGCAATACCCCGATCACCGCAGTCATCCTGGGCCAGATCTGCCTGGAAGCCGGCATCCCGGACGGCGTCCTGAACGTCCTGACCGGCCCCGGGCGCGTCATCGGCGCGGCCCTCTGTGAGCATCCCGACGTCGATAAGGTCGCCTTCACCGGCGAGACGGAGACGGGCCGCGAGATACTGCGGATGTCGGCTGGCACGATCAAGAAGGTCTCGCTGGAGCTTGGCGGCAAGAGCCCGAACATCGTCTTCCCGGATGCCGACGTCGACGAGGCCGTACGCGGCTCGCTCTTCGCCGTCTTCACCAACGCCGGCCAGCGCTGCACGGCCCGCACGCGGCTCTTCCTGCACGAGTCGATCCATGACAAGTTCATGGCCGACTTCGTGGCCCAGACGGCCAAGATCCGGATCGGCGACCCGCTGGACTGGGAGACGCAGATGGGGCCGGTCATCTCGCCGACGCAGTGCAATCGCGTGCTGAGCTTCGTCGAGAAGGCGCGCAGCGAGGGCGCGGACCTGGCGCATGGCGGCCGCAAGGTCGACACCGGCGAGCTCAAGGCCGGCAACTTCGTCGAGCCGACCATTTTCGACCAGGTCAGCAACGATATGACGATCGCTCAGGAGGAGGTCTTCGGTCCGGTCCTTTCGGTCATCCCCTTCAAGGAAGAGGAGGAGGTCATCGCCCTGGCCAACAACGTCATCTACGGCCTGGCGGCGACGATCTGGACCAACGACCTCAAGCGCGCCCACAACCTGGCGGCCGCGATCCGCGCCGGCAACGTTTCGATCAACTACCCGACCGTCAACCCGCCGGAAGCGCCCTTCGGCGGTTACAAGCAGTCCGGCATCGGCCGCGAGCTCTCGCGCCACGCACTCGATCTCTACACCCAGGTCAAGAACGTCGTCGTCAACCTCGACGACAAGCCGTTCGACTGGTACGGCAACTGGCCGTCGAGGCCGTAGGGTAGGGAACAGGGAAGAGGTAACAGGGAACAGGGAAAGACCGGCCCCTCTCCCTGTCTTCTGTCGAACTACATACTGTCTTAGCTCCCCTCTCCCTCCGCGCAGCGAGTGGGAGAGGGGCTGGGGGTGAGGGACACTTGATCGACCTCTATAGCGATACGAAGACGAAGCCGACGGCGGGGATGCGGCAGGCGATGGCGAGCGCCGAGGTGGGTGACTCGCAGAAGGACGAGGACCCGACGGTTCTGCGGCTGCAGGAGATGGTCGCAGAGCTCGTCGGGAAGGAGGCGGCGCTGTTCCTGCCGAGCGGGACGATGTGCAACCAGCTAGCACTGAAGACGCATACCAACCACGGCGAGACGGTCATCGCCGACCGGCTGTCGCACGTGCTGATCTCGGAATCCGGCGGGGCTGGGTTGCTCTCGGGCGTCATGTTTCAGACGCTTGATGGCGACCGGGGGCGCTACACGCCGGAACAGGTCGAGGCGGCGATTCAGCCGGGCTCGCGCTACCAGTCGAAGACGACGCTGCTCTGGGCGGAGCAGACCAACGTCTACGGCGGCGGTGCGATCTGGCCACTGGAGCAGCTGCAGGGCGTGGCCGCCGTGGCCCACGAGCATGGGCTGAAGACGCACCTCGACGGAGCGCGGCTGCTCAACGCCGTCGTCGCGACCGGCGTACCGGCAGCCGAGTACGCCGCCGGGTTCGACTCAACCTGGATCTGCCTGACCAAGGGGCTGGGGTGCCCGGTCGGCGCGGTGCTGGCCGGGAGCACCGAATTCATCGAGCAGGCGCGCCTCTACCAGCATAAGATCGGCGGGGCGATGCGTCAGGCGGGCATCATCGCCGCGGCCGGGATCTACGCCCTGGAGCACCATGTCGAGCGTCTGGCCGAAGACCACGCCAATGCCCGGCAGCTCGCCGCCGGGCTGGCCGAGATCGCCGGCATCGAGGTGCTGACGCCCGTCCCGGAGTCCAACATGGTGCTTTTCAGCGTCGCCGGGACTGGCCTCAGCGACACCGAGTTCATTGATCGCCTTCGAGAGCGCGGTGTCCTGATGTGCCCGCTGCTGCCAGGTGTCATCCGCGCCGTCTGCCACCTCGACGTGACGGCGCAGGACATCGACACGGCGCTGGTTGCGATGGAGGACGTGTTGCACAGCTCCGGAACGTTCGTCGCAACCTAACCATCCGCAACCCCTCGCCCGGCAAGCGCGATCGCCCGAAATCGTAGGGGCGGAGCTTGTCTCCGCCCGGCGACACAGTCGCCCGCGCTCGCCAGCGGGCCGCCACAGGGCATCTCCGATCTGACACCAGCCGTTGGTTAAGGGCGCCTGCGGCGTGGGCGGAGGCCAGCTGCCGCCCCTACGAATCCGTTCGCATGTGAGAGTCATAGGGAGAAGAGGGGCCAGCGGGGAACCGGGGGCGTGGCTCCCCGCTGGGTAGAAAGATGACTAGCGGACGTGGGGCAGCTCGCGTTCGAGGAAGTAGAGCCGCTCGGTGCCGAAGCCCTTGACCTCGAACTCGCCGCGCTCGGTCAGCTGGAAATCGTCCTTGATGAGCTGGTAGGTACTCTCGCTGACGGTGATCTTCATCGGCTCGGAGAGCGTCTCCATCCTGGCCGCCAGGTTCACGCCCGGGCCGAAGATGTCGTAGACATACTTCTGGACACCGACCAGCGAGCCGATCACCGGGCCGGAGTTGATCCCAATCCGGCAGTGCCAGGCCTCCGGATGGGCGGCGTTGCGGCGCTCGATGTAGCGCAGCATCCGCAGCGCCACCTGGGCGATGTTGCGGGCGTGGTCCGGGCTGGCTTCCGGCAGGCCGGAGACGGCCATGTAGGAGTCCCCGACTGTGCGGATGCGCTCGCAATCGAACATGTCGGTGATGCGGTCGAAGACGGTGAAGATATCGTTTAGCTCGGTCACCAGCCCGGCCGGGTCGCGGGCGATCGCCATCTCGGTGTGGCCCACGAAGTCGAGCAGCAGGATCGAGGCGTTCTCGAAGAGCTGCGGGGTGACCGTGCCGTAGTCCTTCATCTCCTCGTAGACCGACTTCGGCATGATGTTGAGCAGCAGCCGCTCGGCGCGGTCCTTCTCGCGCTGCAGCTCGCGGGCGTTCTTCTCGGCCAGCTGAGAGTAGGACTCCAACATGTACTCCGCCTGGAGCTGCTTGGAGATGTCGCGCACTTCGACGACCAGCTCCGGCGCGCCGTCCGGCAGGGCGCGGACCTCGACGGCCAGCGGCACGGCACGGCCGTTGGCCTGGGATTCCGTCTGGTAGCTGAACGTCCGGCCGCGCTCCAGCCGGTCGACCACGCGGCTCGGGTTGAAGTCAGGCAAGCGTGCGGTCAGTGGCTCGTCGGCGTCGCTGCCGGGCGGGAACCACCTGAAGAAGCTGGCGTTCTCGAAAAGCACCTCCCAGCTGTCGGGGTCGACCACGGCGACGCCGACGCTGAGCGTCTGGGTGACCAGGCGTAGCAGCTCCGCCTGGCCTGCCGTTGATATCTCATCGATGCGCGTCACCATGCCATGCTCCTCGCCACGATCAGGTGCTTGCGGTCGAGCATCTGGCGCTCGACCTCGGCGATGTCCTCGTCCGCGAAGCCGAACTCTTCGAGTGTCTCGCCGAGCAGCGCGACCATCTCGGCGAAGGCCGGCTCGGTGATGCCGAGGCGGGCGTGGGCGCGCTCGAGTTGCTCGTTGGTGTAACTGGCGGGGCCGCCCATCAGGGTGGCGACGAAGCGAGTCTGGTGGTCGATCAGGCGGCGCATATCGACGCCCTCGAAGTAGGGCGCCGTCAGCGGCGAATCGAGGATCTTGTCGTACATTGCCGAGACGATCCGGCTGATCCTGGCGAAGCCGCCGTAGCGCTCGAATATCGTGCGTTTCATCGGTGCACCTTTCGAATCTCCGTTGATTCAGTCGCGACGGGTCGTCCGCGTCGCGTTCCGGCGGCTGATGGCGCTGGTCGCTGGCCGGTTGATGCTGCGTCGTTGCAGTCACGCGCCTCGTTGCGCGTCGACCGGCCCGTATCGTCTGCCGCGCCCGGCCGCCCCCTGCGGGCCGCGGCTCGCCGGTGTCCCTCCATAATCTTCCAGGTCCCCTACCGCCTCCTTTCCGCAAGCCTTTCCCGGCTGATACCAGAATACGGCGGTGCCGGCGAGGTGCCATTGGGAGAACTACGCGTTTCAGGCCGGCCGCGGGGCGGGAAGATTACCCATTAGGTAGGGCGGCGCAGCAGGCACTGTCGGACCGTACCCCGCGCCCGCGAAGGCCCGCGACCGTAGGGGGGAGCTTGTCTCCGCCCGCGCCGCCAGCGCCCGCAACCAAGGGCTGAGTGGTCGAAGGTGATGCCATGTGGCACGGCGAGAATCGCTGCCGGACGGCTGCGCCGAGGGCGCAGGCAAGCTCCGCCCCTACGTGCTGTGGACGGGCGGAACCGCTCTCAAGGGACTGAAGGCCAGTTACGTTCCGCTTCTCTGCCGGGCGTGGTTCAGGACGCCTCGACCTTGCGGACCTGGACGATGTTGGAGTGGAACGTGCTCTGGCCGGCGAGGTCGGCGAGGGCGTCGGACGTCGTCCAGTTGACGTTGCGGCCGTCCGGCGAGTGCTGGCCCCAGTGACCCTTAACCGCCACAGCGACGCCAGGCTGGACGTCGTCGGTCAGGACGGCGCGGAGCAGGCAGCTGCCGCGCGCGTTCTCGACGAGCACCAAGTCGCCGTCGGCGATGCCCCGGCAGGCGGCGTCCTGGCGGTTCATCTCGATCGATGGCTCGCCCTCCTTGCGCATCAACGTGGGGATGTTCGCCAGGCTGCTGCTGACGAAGTGATGCGACGCGCCGGAGAGCAGCACCAGGCCGTCGCCGTTCAAGGCAGACTGCTCGAACTCGGCCGGTGGCTGCCAGTCGGGAAGCGGGTCCAGGCCCATGCCGGCCAGCTTCTCAGAGTAGAGCTCCACCTTGCCGGAGGGCGTGCCGAACTTGAGGTTGGAGTAGGGCACGTCGTGCTCGGCGTCGAAGGTCAGCGGGACAGTGCCGTCGCGGTAGAGTTGCTCAAGCGTCACGTCTGCGAGGTGACGGTTGGTTGGCTTCGAGGCTTCGAAGATCTCGGCGACGACCTCTTCGGCGGTCTGACGCAGCCAGGGTTCGTCGTAACCCAGCGCGGCGGCCAGCAGGCGCATGACGTCCCAGTTGCTTTTTGCCTCGCCCAGCGGCTCGATGGCCGGCTGGTTGAGCTGCAGATGGCGGTGGCCGTAGGGGCGATGCAGGTCAAACTGCTCCAGCTGAGTGGTGGCCGGCAGGACGATGTCGGCGTACTTCGCCGTGTCAGTCATGAACTGCTCGTGGACGACGGTGAAGAGATCGTCGCGCAGCAGCCCTTTGACGATCAGGCCGGCGTTCGGGGTCGAGGTTACCGGGTTCGCGCCAAAGACGTAGAGCGACATCACCGGCGGATCGACGGCCTCGCCGGTCAGGGCCGCACCCAGCCGGTTCATGTTGATCACCCGCGGCACCGGCGGGCACTCCGAGCGGTGACCGACCGCTTCAGCGTTCCAGTGGACATAATCACTAGTTGAGTAGAAGACTCCGCCGCCGCGCTTGCCGATCTGCCCGGTGACGGCCGGCAGGGCACAGAGTGCGCGGATCGTTTGACCGCCGTTGCCGTGGCGCTGAATGCCGTCGCTGAACTTGACGACGGCCGGCGTCAGCGTCGCGAACTCGCGCGCCAGCGTCTCGATCGTCTCCGCGCAGATGCCGGTGATCCCGGCGGCCCACTCGGGGCTGTAGCCGGACACCCGCTCGCGTAACTCGCGCCAGCCAACGGTGTTGGCTTCCAGCCATGCTTCGTCGTGCAGACCGTCGCGGAAGATGACGTGGACCATCGCCAGGGCCAGCGCGCCGTCGGTAGCCGGGCGCGGCTGGAGGTGCAGGTCGGCCGAGCGGGCCGTGCGCGTCCGGCGCGGGTCGATGACGACGACCTTCGTGCCGTTGCGCTGCGCCTGGCGAATGAAGGGCATGACGTGGGGATTGGTGCTGACCGGGTTGTGGCCCCAGATCAGGATCAGCTTGCTGTCGAGCAGGTGGCTGGCGTCAGGGGCCCACTTGGCGCCGAGCGTGGCCCTCACCGCCGTCGTCGCCGCGGCGTCGCAGATCGTGCGGTCCAGCCCGCTGACGCCCATGCGGTTCCAGAGCCGCTCGCTGGCCACGCCGATCTGGACGAGGCCGAGCGTGCCGCTGTAGGAGTAGGGCAGGATCGCCGCCGCTCCGTACTGGTCCATGATCGCCCGCCAGCGCTCGACGATCTCGGCGATGGCCTCGTCCCAGCTGGTGCGCTCCCATTCGCCGGAGCCCTTCGGTCCGACGCGGCGCATTGGATAGAGCAGCCGGTCGGGGTGATAGACGCGGTCGAGGTAGGGGCGTACCTTGGCGCACAGCCAGCCCTGGGTGAAGGGGTGGTCGGGATCACCGCGCAAGCCGATTGCCCGGCCGTCGCTCACCCGCACTTCGGTGATGATGGCACAAGTGTCCGGGCAGTCGTGCGGG
>DATGQR010000216.1:0-12976 GCA_035304105.1 Thermomicrobiales bacterium
CGGCAAAGAATCGGCCGTTGTAGATCGGCACGACCGGGCAGTGGTGGCAGGTGTGGTGGCAGCCGCGGGTGGCCTCGGTGTAGCCGCCGGGAACGTTGCGGTCGCCGTCGACCAGCCAGGCATATTCCTGGCCGCCGGGTAGCATGCTGCGGTCGGGCGTGATGAAGCTGATGCGCTCGAGCGACGGCTCGGCGCGCGTGCTGCGGTCGCTGACGCCCTCGACCGGCCCGGACTCGCCGCGCTCCAGGTGCTGGATCAGGCGCAGCAGCGGCGCTTCGAACTCGCCGCCGATGACGTAGTCGGCCACTTCGCGCAGCAAATAGTCGGCGTTGAGCCAGGCGTAGAGTCCGTAGAAGCAGAGTTGCGCGTCGGGGTTGAGCAGCTTCACCTGCTCGGCCACCTGGATGCCCAGCCGCAACGCGGTGTGCATCGGCACCGAGATCGCCACTAGCCGCGCGTCGCGGATGGCGGCGTCGCTCAGTCGGTCGACCGCCGTGTCGACGGCCGCCGGGGCGTAACCCGCCTCGCGCAAGTAGGCGACCGGGAAGGCCAGGTTCAACGGCTGGCGTCCCAGTTCGTAGCAGGAGACGAGCAGGATCGCGCCGGGCGCCCGGTAGTCAGTCGTCGTGGTCGCGCGCGGGGCGGTGTGAACCATCGGCCAGGCAGTCCTCTCCAACTGTGCTTTCAAGGGTAGTCCAAGCGGCTGGCCCGTGCCACGCGGCCGGGGTACTAGCCGGGCCAGGCGAAGCGCGTCGTCTGGTAGTCCGGGTGATTGTGGACGACGTGGGCCGGGTCGGGAGCGGCTGGAACTTCAAAGGCGACCCAGCCGGCCGCGCAGCCACCGGCGGGAAGCTCGGTCTCGGCCAGCGCCGGGCCAACCGGCAGCTCGACGGCGCCGAACTGCTCGCCGTCCGGCATCTCCAGGCGCCAGTTGGTTGGCGCGGCGTCGGCGGGCCGGGCGCCGGCACACGCTTCGACCTCGACGGCGACGTAGCGGAACCCGGCCGCCGGCTCGTCGTCCGGGACCTGGCTGGCGACCCGATCGTCGTATGACAGGATGCGGACCGAGTAGCCGTCGGCGTAGGTCGCCGTCTGGCCTGCCGCGAGGATCAGCGGGAGTTGGCTGGGCGTGGCGCCTGCCGGCGGTGGCGAGCCGGACCCGGAGCTGGCCACCGGCGCAGTCGGCGCGGCGGTCGGCTGGTCGATGGTGGTCGGCGCCGCCGGCTGTTGCGTGGAGGCCGCGGTGACGCCGGCTCCGGTGTCATCGCCGCCACGGTCTCCCAGGAGTTCAACGAGCAGCAGGGCGATGATCGCCAGCGTCGCCAGCCCAAGCAGCGCCAGGCTGCCAATGAGCAGGGTGTTGCCGTGCCGGCGGACGCGCTCGACGAAGGCGCGGCCGGGTCTGGGGCGTCGCTGGGCGCTCGTCGCCTCGCTCCTCGCCGCCAGTGGCGCTGGCGGTCGCCGCAGCCGCACCAGGCCCTCCTCGGCCCAGGCGCGCTGGAGCAGGATCTCGTAGGAGACGCCGGTGAGTCGAGCGGCCATCAGGAGGTCTTCGTGGACCTGCGGGCTCGGCTCGCTGCAGTTGGGGCAGAAGCGGAGCGTGTCCGGGTAGAGGGTCGCGCACAGGCGGCACTCTACCTGGGGTGCGTTGGCGCTCATTGCCGCCTCGCCCGCGAACCGAGGATGAGAAACAGGACCAGTGCCGCCGCAACAGACCGCATCGTGACCTTTCCGCAACCGTACGGGCGTAGTGTACTCCAGCCCCCTGCGGGTCCTTGCCGGCAGGCAGGCGCCCGGAAGTAAGCCGCAACGGAAGGACCGAATCATGGCCGGCCCCGTCGAGAGCATGAGCGGAGACGCCACGCTTGCCGCGATCGAGCGCTTCAACGCGGCCTTCAATCGCCAGGACATCGACGCGACCATGGCGGCGATGACCGACGATCCCATCTTCGAGAACACCAACCCGCCGCCTGACGGCCAGCGCAGCGTGGGAGCCGACGCGGTGCGCCAGGCGTTCAGCGAGTTCTTCGCCTCATCGCCCGGCGCACAGTTCGAGGTCGAGGAGCAGTTCGCAGCCGGCAAGCGCGGCGTCGTGCGCTGGATCTATCGCTGGCAAAATCCGGGTGGTGAGGGGCATGTGCGCGGCGTGGACATCTTCACCGTGCGCGACGGCAAAGTGGCGGAGAAGCTGTCGTACGTGAAGGGCTGACGCGCTAGCCGCCGCCGGCCGCGACCATGTCACTCAGCGGCGTGAGGTCTTCCGTCTGCTCGTAGACGTGGCGCTTGAGGACGCAGATGAAGGGCAGGTTGCGGTAGAGCTCGCGGTGATCGAGGCCGTACCCGACGACGTACTCGTTGGGGATCTGGAAGCCGACGTACTTGACGTCGACGCCGACGATACGCCGGTCGACCTTGTCGAGCAGCGCACAGACGGCCAGGCTGGCCGGCTCCTGAATCTGCAGCGAGCGCAGCACGAAGTCCATCGTCAGGCCGGTGTTGACGATGTCCTCGACCAGGATGACATGCTTGCCGCGAATGTCGAGGTCCAGCGTGCGCTCGAACTCGATCCCGCCGGGGGCGATGTTCGGGCTGGCGATCGACAGGTAGTCGATCGCCAGCGGGCGCGTGATCTCTCGCGCCAGGTCGGCCAGGAAGAAGGTGATGCCCTTGAGCAGCCCGACCAGCACCAGCGACTCGCCAGCGTAGTCTTCCGAGATCTGGCGGCCCAGCTCGGCGACTCGCTCGCGGATCTCGGTGGCCGAGAAGAGGATGCGCTCGATGTCCTCGGGCTTGAGCGAGCTGATGTCGATCGAGCCGTAGCCGAAGCGCCCCAGCAGTTCGTGAAAGGCCTTGCGGTGCACCAGGGTGACGTTGACGTTGGGGTACATCGCCTTGAAGCGGCGGATCTTGCGGTGCTTGCGGGTGACCAGCGACTGCTTCATCGTGGTCAGCTCGACGAACAGATCCTGCTCGGGTAGGTAGAAATCGGGCGTGAACATCTCGGCGACGCGCCCGTTGCGCCAGCGCAGCGGGAAGGACTTCGGCTCGTATTCCCAGCGGATACGGTAGAAATCGAGAAAGGCGGCGAACTCAGCCTCGGCAGGGTGCACGAAGGGGGCGGGGACCTTGGACGGCGTTGGCGGTAGCTGACCCGTCCGGTCGCCCTCTACGACCGCGTTCATCCCGCTTTGCTGTCCCTCATCGGGCCTGGTTATCGCCATGGCAGGTCCTTGATGTCATGTCGGACGCGGCTTACAAGAGCCCTCTGCGCGCCTCGCCATCGCGTTATCCGGAGTATATCAGGATTTTCGCTGACATTCTGTCAACTCAGCTGAATCATTCCGATGGGCGCGACGGCGGCCGGTCAAGAAGTGGGCATCAGGGGCTTGACAAATCGTCACCATCACTCTACTATGGTGTTGGATCCCGATGGTTCTAGGACGAGAAATCAAATGCCGCAAGGCAGGCGAGAGTACCGACCCAGGATTGTCGGGGTCCGTTCTTTTTTGCCCACTTTCCCACAGACGACAAGAACCGATGATCGACACCAGGAGTTCGCGCCGGGTACCCCTGGGGTGACGTCCCTACGGCGGACGGTCCAGCCACGGGCGGTGTAGGCTGAATGTTCGGTCCATACACTGTCCCGATGAGCGGAGCACGACGCGTGAATCCATACATGGCGCTTCCCGCGCACCCTGAGCAGTTCACGGCGGCCTGGCTTTCCGCGGCATTGCAGGCGGCAGGCGTTGCTGGGAGCGACGAGATCGACGGCTGTGGCGTCGAGGTCATCGGCGTGGAGCGCGGCTTCACCGGGGTGGTGGCGCGGATCACGCTGCGGTACCGGGAAGCGGTTGAGGGCGCGCCAGCGTCGGTCATCGGGAAGTTCCCGCTGGCCGAGCGGGCAGGGACGTCGAGCTACCGGGAATTGCAGGCGTCGAGCCCGGAGCTGGCGCCCGGTTACATCGAGCGCAGCGTTCGCGAGGTCAGCTTCTATCGCGAGGCCGGTCCGGACCTGCCGCAGGTCCCGCGTTGCTACTTCGGCCACGCAGACCCGGAGGCCGGCGAGGTCGTGCTGTTGCTCGAAGATTTGGCGTCTGGCGAGCCGGGCGACGCCCTGGCCGGCTGCGCGGTCGACGAGGCGCGCTCCGTGCTGGCTTGCGTGGCTCATCTGCATGGGCGCTGGTGGGCCTCACCCGAGCTGGGCTCGCTCGACTGGCCGGGCGACTGGGCTGGCGGCAATCAGGTGCGCGTCGAACGCTACAGGCAGCAGGCCGGGTCAGTGGTCGAGCGCTACGCCGAGCGGCTGCCGCCGGGCATGGGGAGCCTGATCCTCGCCCTGCGGGATCGCCTGGCTGGCATCCTCGCTGCGCTCGCGGCGACTCCTCACACGCTGATCCACCTCGACCTGCATCTGGATAACGTGATCTTCCTGCGTCCGGAGGGCGACCCGCTGGCCTACGTGCTCGACTGGCAGAGCGTGTCGGTTGGTCCCGCGATGCTAGATGTCGCCGGGTTCATCGTCGAGTCGCTGAGCGTCGATGACCGCCGGGTGCACGAGCGGGACCTGCTGCGCGCGTACCGTGACGACCTGGCCCGCCTGGGCGTCAGCGACTATCCCTTCGAGCGGCTGAGGGACGACTACCTCCGAGTGCTACTCGTCCGGCTGGCCGGCACGGTCGGCTGGCTCGCCCGGGCCGAGGTCGACAGCCTCCAAAGCCGCGAGCGCGAACTGGTCGAAGCGATATTCGTGCCCGGCCGCCTGTTCACAGCTTTGGACGACTACCGCATCGCCGAGCGGCTGAGGGATCTGTAGGCCCCGTTGCAGCTCTGGGTGGACAGGGGCGTGGTTACGCGGGAGGCGGCCCGGTGGTCTGGAGCTCGCCGCGGGCGTAACGGCGCAGCGTCTGGAACAGCGGCGCGATCGCGGTGAGCCAGTGACCGGCGATGAAGTAGGCGTAGGTCGCCAGCGCGCTGCCGATCAGCACGTCGATTACGTAGTGCTCGCCGGTGTAGACCAACGAGAAGCCCATCGCGATGGCGTAGAGGATCCCGGCGATCCGCAGCCAGCCGCCGGCGCGCATCGCGAAGATCGCCACCAGGAAGGTGATTGCCTGATGCATCGAGGGCATCGCCGCCACCGGGTTGGAGTCGCCGACGACGCTGTTGGTGCGGTCGTAGAGGCTGGAGTTGATCTCGCGCCCGACGTTGGCCATGACCCGGTAGGTGTCCGGCTGGGGCGCGGTATCGGATGTCAGCCAGGGCGGCGCGGCCGGCGAGAGGAAGTAGACCAGCAGGCCGACGCCGAGCAGCAGTACCGTCGCCACCAGGTAGCGCGTGAACAATGCCGGGTTGCGGCGCCAGATGATGATCGCGGCCAGGTGTGGCACGAAGAAGTAGGACCAGTGCACGAAGGTCGTGGCGTAGTCGTACCAGGAAAGCGAGAATGGGTCGAACAGGTGCTTCTGGAGCCAGAGCGTCGGCGTGTTGCCGAAGAACATGGCGCGCTCGATGCGCGTCACGGCGTCGGTGCGCAGCGGCACGCGCGTCTCGTCGGCCAGCGCGCGCAGCAGGGTAAAGATCAGCCAGGCGGCGCCATAGGGCAGAAAGGCGGTCGCGTAGGAGCGCAGCTTGCTGATCGGCACGGCGACGATCGTCGCGGCGACGGCCACGCCCCAGCCGAAGGCGCTGGGGCTCAGCACCACCATGACGGCCAGCAGAACGAGCGCCACGCCCAGACGCGCCAGCAGCGCCCGGCGGTCGCCCAGGGCGAGGCGGTCGATGACCCGGTAGACCCAGGGCAGGCTGCGGACGTCCTCGGGAGGATCGGCGTGTCGCCGCTCGCGAGGCTCTGTCGGCGGTTTCTGCGCCGGCTGCGTGGTCTGGCTCATCGCGCGCTCACCGGTTCGTCTACCGCTGCCGTGGCTGGATTCGTGGAGTTAGACGAGGCGTGGTTCGGCATGTGCTGGGGCTCCGTCGTGAAGATCAATCTTCACCGGCTGCGGGCGAGTCGAGGAAGTAGCGGATCTTCGACTTTGAGGTGACCGTGACCAGTTGCCCGCCGCCGTCTTCGGCGTCGCGCACGGCGATGAAGCCGCGCCCGCGCTGGCCGGCGATCCACTGCTCGTCCAGCCCGTGGTCGGCGGCGATCTCGACGAAGCGCTCATAGGGCAGTGCCCCGTCGCCAGCCTCGGCGTGCGCCGTCTCGTAGAGCTTGCGGCGGTTGACTTCGTCCTCGCGATCCGGTGTCAGGATCAGGCGCTCGACCGGTGGCCCGCCTTCGAGGTGGGCGATGATGTCCTTGATGTCCGAGACCTGGACGCCGGAGTAGATGATGCCTTCGGGGTAGACAACGATGTTGGGGCCCATGTCGCAGACCTCGATGGAATCACAGGTGTTGCACATCACGCGTTCCTCGAGGCCGCGGCGCTTCAGCTCGATGCGCAACCGGCCAGCGACCGTTGAGCTACCCATCTTCATGCAATGGATAGCCGTGCAGCAGAGGACGTGATGTTCAGCCCAGAACATTGATGCGGAGGTCCTATCCGTTTCGAAGCGGCGCGCGCTAGCCGAAGCGGTATTGGATGCCGTGCCCGCCGGTGGGGTAGGTCCAGGCGATGTTCTCGAACTCGTTGCAGACGATCCGGCAGGTGCCGCACTCGACGCAACCTTCATAGGAGAACAGCACCGTGCCATCTTCCTTGGGCGTATAGCAGGCTGCCGGGCAGCAATTGATGCACTGCTGCCGCTCACACTTCAGGCAGACCTGGGGATCGATGATCCAGATGTGTGCCCGGTTCGGGTCAACGTTGTAAGCGTTGAGCGCGAGCTTGCGCTCCAGACCGGCGCGGTCCCGAATTGGGTCGACGACGACCATGCGCGCGTATTCTCCGTTCTCCAGCCCCAATTTAGGGGTGAATCAGAGTGTACCACCCGTCCGGTCAGGGGCTCGCCCGGGCGGCAGCGGACTGTCGGGATGCTCCGGTTCCAGCTCGCGCTCTGTTTCGCGGAGCATTTCGGCGATCTCCGCGTGGCCGGCTTCCTCGGCGCGCTGGAGCGCCGTCTTGCCCTCGTAGTCCCTGACGCTGGCTGGCGCGCCGTGGTCCAGAAGCCAGCGCACCATCGCCAGGTGGCCGCGCGCGGCGGCGAGGTTGACCGCCGTGCTCTCCGGGCCGGTCAGGGTCACCAGATCGGCGCCGTTGTCGATCAGTAGCTCGGCGACCGCGACGTCACCGCCGGCCGCGGCGTGGTACAGCAGCGGGATGCCGTGCGCCCCGGTCGAGCGGGCCATCTCCGGATCGTCCGCGAGGTAGCTCTGAAGCGTTTCGATGTCGCCGAGCATCGCGGCGGCGCTGATGTCCATGTCCGCGCCCCGTTCGAGCAGGTAGGCGGCGATGTCCCTGGCGCCGACATGGGCGGCCGCCTGCAGCGGCGACTCGCCGAGCGAGGAGCGTGTGTTGACCAGTTCGGGATGCTCGCGCAGCGTGTCCCGGACGGCCTGCAAGTTCCCGTGGCAGTTGTTGACGAAGGCGTCGATCTGTTCCTGGGTCAAAGAAGTGGACATAACGAGACTCCTCGCGGCTCATTCCGGCGTTCGCGTACTTTCGAGGATCGCAGGCCGCAATGATACCGGGGACGCGCGCCTCGGTTCGGTTCCGGCGAGGGCCCCACGCCGCCCGTGGGTCGAGCTCTTCCGTCGTCACGGGGGACCGGCAGCCTCCAGACGTTGGTCCCGACCGGGGCAATCGGATCGTTCGCTCGCGTTCAGTTCTTCCGGATGCTGCCGATGATTGGGCTAGATGCCTAATCGCACGTCGTGTAGTGCACGGAGATCGGACGGTGAAAATGGGTTCCAGCGTGGGACGCTCGTGGGGTAGACGCGCGCTCAGCGGCGAGGGCTTTTCATGGCAACGCCTGGCCGGGCTGTTCGTCACCAGCCTCCCGCGCAAGATCGGCGCGCTGTTGGTGATGATGCTGACCATCCCAATCGCGCTGGTGGTAATCGTGTTGATGATGACCTCCGGCCAGGAGTCGAGCATCAAGGTGGCCGACACGGCCAGCCAGCAGGGTGTCCTCAGCCAGACGATCTCCAAGGAAGCTGGCTACCTGCTGCTCGCCGATAGCGCCCAGATCCCCCGCTACGTCGACGACCTGAACCAGGCGATGGCCCAGTTCGAGCGCAACCTCGAGGTGTTGCGCAACGGTGACGATGCCCAGCCCGCGATCGGTGGGGAATCGCGGGAGCATCTGGAGCGGCTCGACTCGGAGTGGGCGCAGTTCAGCGCCCAGGTTCGCACGATCATCGCCGCCGAGTCCGCGCTGGTCGACGTCGGCGCATCGGTCAACGCGATCTCCAGCAACAGCCCGCGGCTGCTCAAGGCCACCGAGGAGCTGGCGACCGTGCTGGCCCAGGACACGCGCGTTGATTTCCGCACCAATAATGCGCTGAACGAACAAGAGCGGCTCATTCAGGACATCTCGGCCGGCACGGTGCGCTACTACATCTCGCGCGGTCCCGACCGCCTCGAAGCGGCCGAGGCGCTCCAGGCGACCGCCGATCGCTATGACCTGCTGCTCGACGCGCTCGTCAATGGCAGCGGCGAGCTCGGCATCGCCCCCGTCGGCGGGATCGCCGGCTTCGAGCTGGACGCTGTCGTAGCGCGCTGGGCCGAGCTGGAGCCGGAAGTGCGCCGCCTGCTGGCCACCACCGACTCGATGGCCATCGTCGACGAGGCCGTGGCCTCGGTCGGGACGCTCGACCGCAACCTGCTGACCATCAGCACGCAGCTCTCAGAAGCGGTCAGCGACGCGGCCGCCGCCGATGTCCAGCGCGCCGAGCGCATGATGTACGTGCTGGTCGCCCTGGCAGTTCTGTTCTTCGCCGGGGCCATGTACCTGCTGCACCGCGCCCTGCGCCCGCTGCGCTCGGTCGTGGCGCTGCTCGATGAGCTCTCCGAGCGCCACCTGGCGAGCCTGCAGCGCGCCCTGACAGCCATCGCTGGCGGCGACCTCAGCGTGCAGGTGGACGTCGAACTACAGCCGATCGAGGTCGAGACCAGTGATGAACTGGGGCGCATGGCCGCCGCGATGAATGTGATGCTCGAGCGGCTGGGCGCGGCGATGGGCGCCTACGAGCAGATGCGCCGCGACCTGCGGATGCTGGTCGATGAGATCGGCGCGGCTGCCGACGGCTTCGCCGAGTCCTCGCACTGGCTCAACGACATCGCCGGCCAGACCAACGCGGCCACTGGCGAGGTGGCGGCCGCCATCGCCGATGTGGCCGGCGGCACGACCGACCAGGCGCACGCCGCCGACTCGGTCAAGCAGACGATCATCCAGCTCGACGAGCGCTCGCAGTTGCTGCGCGCCTCGGCACAGCAGGACTCCGAGCGCATCGAGCGCGTGCGCCAGGATCTCGATGCCATCGTCGAGGCGGTTGACCTGATGTCGGCGGCCACCGGCCAGCTCAACGCCCGCAGCCGCGACGCCGGCGACGCGGCCAGCCAGGGCGCCCAAACAGTCAGCGAGACGCTGGATGGGATCACCCGCATTCAGGACGCGGTCGCCGTCGCCGCCGCCACGGTCGACCAGCTTGACGCGCAGTCGCGCCAGGTCGGCCAGATCGTGAACACGATTGAGGACATCGCATCCCAGACGCGCCTGCTGGCGCTCAACGCGGCGATCGAGGCCGCCAGGGCCGGCGAGCACGGCAAGGGATTCGCGGTCGTGGCCGACGAGGTCGGCAAGCTGGCCGAAGAGTCGGCGGCGGCCACCGAGCAGATCGACCGCCTGCTGCGCCAGGTGCGCGACGGCATCGACGCGGCCGTCGAGAGCATGACCGCCGGGTCCGAGGAGGCTGCCAACGGCACCGCGATCGCAGAGCGCACCAACCAGGCGATCCGCATGATCGAGCAGGCGGTGCGCGCGTCCAACGAGCAGGTGGCGCTGATCGTGGCGTTGACAGCCGACGTTACGGCCTCGATCGAGCGCATGAGCCAGACCGCTCAAGAGCTGCAGGCCGGCTCGAAGCTGACCGACGAGGCGGCTGTGCAGATGGCCGAGGACACCGCCCTGGTGGCGCGCGAGATCTCGCGCATCGCCGAGGTGACCGAGCACACCAGCGCCACCCTTCAGCAGGTGGCCGCCTCTGCCGAGACGCTCTCCGAGCGCTCGCGCGAGTCGCTCTCCAGCACCGAGGAGATGGCCGCAATGGCCGTCCAGCTCCGCGCCGCGGTCGACCGCTTCCGCGGCGGCTCCGGCGAGGTCCCCCAGATGCCGGGGGCCAAGACGCGCATTACCCCACGCCGGCGCCGCTCCGACTGGGAGCCGACTGCCCTGCTGGAGCAGAAAGAGGGCGAAACGGAGCGCGGCGCGGCCTGATCCGCGCCTCGTTCGTCTCCCCCCGCATCCCGGGCTCGCCGAGTCCGGGATGCGCGTCTCCTGGGGCCATAGGGTTTCAACTCCGCGCCGATCGGGAACTGGCGGCCTCACATAGCACCCAGCCAATCGCCCGCAGGGCGCATCCTGAGCCTGTCGAAGGATCCAGCAGACCGCCGCAGCGTGCGGGAAGGCCCGAGGCTTGTCCGCAGCGTCGTAGTCATCGACCAGCTCAAATTGCATTGGGATGGTCTACCCGACCCTTACGATCACCGGCAATTGAGGTGCTTACGAACGAGCGCGTTACGCGCACCTTGCGGGAACTAGCCGATGTTGCTGCGGTATTGCGTCCGGTAAGAACGTGTGCTTATATAGAAGCTAATCAAGAGCCTGGCTTTCGGGGCAGGGTGAGGCTGACACGAACAGTGTTGCCAATTCCCGACCGGCGGTGAAAGTCCGCGACCGAGGGGTCCCCCTCGCTGATCCGGTGAAATTCCGGAACCGACGGTACAGTCCGGATGGGAGAGAGCCAGCGGCGATAGAGTCATACCCTCCGTGCGGTCGGCGCGCGCCCGATGGGCGCACACCCGGCAGCCGCGAACGGCATACTCCAGCGCTCAAATGCCCCGATGGTCGGTTCTCGACATCGGGTTTTTTGTTGTGCGGGAGTGGCGATGCTCGGCGATCTCTTCCCATCCGAATCCAACCCGGCCAGCGAGGACGAGCGCTTCATGCGGCTGGCGCTGGCCGAGGCGCGCCGGGCGCTGGGCCGGGTCGCGCCGAACCCGGCCGTGGGTGCGATCATCGTGCGCGACGGAGAGATTGTCGGTCACGGGGCGACCCAGCCGCCGCCCGGCCATCACGCCGAGATGATGGCCCTGGGACGCGCCGGCGAGCGTGCCCGCGGCGCGACGCTCTACGTCACCCTGGAGCCCTGTAGCCACCAGGGCCGCACGCCGCCCTGCGCCGATGCCGTCATCGCTCGTGGCATCCGGCGCGTCGTGATCGGGACGCTCGATCCACACCCACTCGTCAATGGTGGCGGGGTCGGGAAGCTGCGTGCGGCCGGGGTCGAGGTGGAAGTCGGCTGCCTGGAAGACGAGGCGCGCTCGCTCATCGCCGGCTTCAGCTCGCGGGTCAGCCGTGGCCGGCCGCACACGCTCGTCAAGTACGCGACGACGCTGGACGGCAAGATCGCGACCCGAACCGGCCACTCACGCTGGATCAGCGGACCCGAGTCCCGCGAGTTGTGCCACATCCTGCGTGACCGCAGCGACGCGATCATGGTCGGCAGCGGCACGGTCCTGGGCGACAACCCGCGGCTGACCACCCGCCTGCCCGACGAGCTGAGCGGCTACGGCGGCGCGCATGACCCCCGGCGGGTCGTCATCGACGGCGACCTGCGGACACCCCCGGATGCCAGTGTCCTGGCGCCCGATCCCGACGCGCCGCCGATCGTCTACTGCACTCCCGACGCTCCCGCAGACGCCGAGCGGCAGCTGACTGCGGCCGGCGCGCTCGTCCGCCGCGTGGCAGCCTGCGACTGCCATGTCGATCTGCTAGAGGTGCTGCGAGATCTCGGCGAACTGGGCTGCAACCAGCTCTTTGTCGAGGGCGGTGGCGGCTTGATCGGGGCGCTCTTTGACGCGCGGCTGGTCGATGAGGTCGTCTGCTTCATCGCGCCGCTCTTCGTCGGCGGGGGCGGTCCTGCGCCGGTGCGCGGCCGCGGCGTGGCGACCATGCCCGAGGCCCACCGGCTGGTCGACCGGAGAATGCGTTGGAGCGGCGACGACATCATGCTCCACGGCCGGGTCGAGTATCGGGAGGCGGGAGATGTTTAGCGGCATCGTCGAGGAGATTGGGACGGTCAGCCGGGTCGGCCCGGCCGAGGGCGGGCTGGCGTTGACGGTCGCCTGCAGCACGGTGCTGGAGGGCACGATCCTGGGCGACTCGATCGCCGTGGATGGTGTCTGTCTGACGGTCAGCGCGCTGACGCCGACCAGCTTCACGGCCAACATCCAGCCGGTCACCGCGCGCCTCTCGACGCTGGGCGAACTGCGCGCCGGGGATCGGGTCAACCTCGAGCGAGCCGTCGCCGCAGGTCAGCGCATCGGCGGGCACTACGTCCAGGGGCACGTCGACGGGAGGGGCCGGATCGTCTCGAAGCGCGGCGACGGCCCGTCGCTGATCGTCGAGATCGCCGTGCCCCCCGAGCTGCGCCGCTATGTCGTCGAGCGCGGCTTCATCGCCGTCGATGGCGCCAGCCTGACGGTCATGGCGCGGGGCAGCGAGACGATCTCCGTCTCGCTCGTCTACCACACCCAGCAGCACATCACCCTGCCGGACAAGCAGCCCGGCGCCGGCGTCAACCTCGAGGCCGACGTCATAGCCCGCTACGTCGAGAGTCTCGTCGCGCCCTACGGGGCCGGCGAGGGAGTCAGCCTGGACACGCTGCGGCGCGCGGGCTTCGCCTGACGCGCGGCAGCTTGAGTCGATGAGCTGGAAGCATTGGAAAGAAGGACAACGATGACCATCGCAACGATCCCTGAGGCGATCGAACGCTTCCGGCGCGGCCAGTTCGTCATCATCGTCGATGACGAGG
>DATGQR010000217.1:0-5515 GCA_035304105.1 Thermomicrobiales bacterium
GGATGCGGTCGGCAGCCTTTGCGGTTCATGGCGCAGAACTCGCGACGGTTCCGACGCCGCTCAGCCGTCACCGCGACGATGAGGAGAAGGTCATCGACTACATCTTCGTCAACGACCTGGTCGAGGTTCACGAAGCCTGGCACACCTTCGACCATGTGCCCGACCACGACGAGCGCCTCTCCGCCTCCGACCACTTCGGCCTGGCTGCGACGATCTCGCTCACGACTCATACGGCATCGAGCGGTGCTGCCGCCGCGCCCCCTCGCAAGAGCTAAGATCGTCCCGGGGCGGCCGGCGACGACGAAGGCTAGGTAGCGATGCTGGCGGCCCTAGTCCGGGCGGCCCGCCCGGCCGTGGAACTCGACCCACTCCTCGGGAACGAGCCGGACCGAGATTGAGTCGCCACCGCGCGTGCGCTCGGCGTAGCGGCGACCCTCCTCTTCGCCGAGATAGCGAATGGCCAGGCGCTCGTGCTGCTCGTGCGGGATGGCCGGGCCGATCTCCGCGTGGCCGCGGATCATCAGGGCGTAGTAGGGCGTCTCGCGGCGGTCGACCACGAGCGTGGCCCAGGGATTCGATTCCAGGTTGCGGCGCTTTTGGGAGTTGCGCCCGGCGCTCATGATGATGACGCCGTCCTCGTAGAGGTACCAGATCGGCATCGCGTGCGGCCGGCCGCGCTCGTCGACCGTCGCCAGCACCGCGACGTGCGGCTCACTGAGAAACGCCGTCGCCTGTTCCGTCGCTGCGCTCATCGGCTTTCTTATCTCCCTTGCCGGAGGTTTTCGATCATCTTCTTGCCGCAGGGGCTCAGTACCCCGGCGGGCGGCGGTAGCCCTGCACCAGCGGCTCCAGCGCGCGGGCGATGGCGAGGATCTTCATCTCGCCCCAGCGCGGCCCGACGATCTGGAGCCCGATCGGCAGGCCCTCGGCCGACTGCGTCAACGGGACGATGACCGCCGGGTGGCCGGTCAGGTTGAACGGGCCGCAGTAGCCGCTGCCGGCCAGCCAGTAGGGAACCTCCCGGCCGTCCACGTCGATCGGCGTGTTGCGCGGGCAGTGCCGGATGGCCGGCGTGGCGGTGACCGGGCACAGCAGGGCGTCGACCTGGCCGAAGAACGCCTCCAGCACGGCGATCTGCGCGTCACGCTGGTTCAGGATGTCGGCCAGGTCGCGGACCGTCGCGTTGGCCGCCTTCGCCATGCCGCGCTCCATCGGGTTGTCCGAGCGCGGGTCGAGGTAGTCCGGGTCGAGGCCCCGCTCGCGCAGGTAGGCCGCTTCCTCCTCGGCCGTCATCGTTGAGGCGCGCTCGGCGTGGATCAGCGCCCCGTGCGTCTCCCAGAGGATCTCGAAGTCCAGACCGCCGGGCAGCCGTCGCTCGACGCTCGCGCCGCCGGCGGCCAGCTGCCCGGCCAGGGCCTCCAGCGCGGCGCTCGTGTCGCGCGTGACCGGCACCTGCCCAAACTGATCGACCCAGGCCAGCCGCAACGACGTGAGCTGCGGGATGGGCGCCGGATCGAGCGCCACCGGCGGCACCTCGACCTCCCGGCCGTCCGGCCCGGCGATCAGGCGCAGCGCCAGCTCCAGGTCGTCGAGCGAGCGCGCCAGCGGGCCGATCGTGTTCATGTGCCGCACGGCCTTTGGCCGGTCCGGCAGATCCGGGATGTGGCCGGTGATCGGCACGCGGTGCTCGGTCGGCTTGAGCGAGTAGATCCCGGAGTAGCCGGCCGGGATGCGCACGGAGCCGCCGATGTCGCTGCCGATCTCCAGCGGCGAGAGCCCCGCGGCCACGGCCGCCGCGCCGCCGCCGGTCGAGCCGCCGGGCGTGCGCTCCAGGTCCCAGGGATTGTTCGAGCGGCCAAAGATCGGGTTCTCACACTGGAAATCGCGCGAGAGCACCGGCAGGTTGGTCTTGCCGACGACGATCGCGCCGGCTGCCTTCAAGCGCTCAACTACCGGCGCGTCCTCGTCCGGCACGTAGTCCGCCAGCGGCTCGTAGCCGCCGGTGGTGCGCAGGCCGGACGTCGCAATCGCGTCCTTGATCGTCACCGGCACGCCATGGAGCTCACCCCAGCTCTCCCCACGCGCCCGGGCGGCGTCGGCTTCTGCCGCTCGCGCGCGTGCCCTCTCGGCGTCCAGCGTCACGATCGCGTTCAGCGCCGGGTTATGCTGCTCAATGCGCGCCAGGTGCGCCTCCAGCAGCTCGACCGCCGAGATCCGGCCCTCGTGAATGGCCGCGGCCTGCTCGATCGCGGACGCGAATGTGATGTCGTCCATCGCCTGCCCTCCTTCACGCACTCGCCCGATCATAGTGCGAATCAGCGGCTGGCAGGCGAAACCGCGCTATACTGCCCCCATCGTCACAATTCAGTTACCAGCACAGGAGGATCGCCGATGCCGCCACGCACGCATCATGTCACCGCCGACCCCTGGAAGCCGCTCGCCGAACAACCCGGCGTGGGCCACAACCGCTGGCACGAGGACATCCCGCCCGTCGTCGAGGTCGAACCGGGTGATCGGGTGATCATCGACACGCTCGACGCGCTCGAATGTCAGGTTCTCCCGGGTATGTCCAACGAAGATGTAGGGCTGTGCAACCTCGGGCCGGTGCACCCGCTGACCGGGCCGGTCTACGTCAAGGGCGCACAGCCGGGCGACCTCCTCGAAGTCAAGCTGCTCGACATCGAGGCCGACCCCTGGGGCAACTACGGCTTCACCGCCCAGCTGCCGGGCTTCGGCTTCCTGCGCGACCGCTTCCCCGATCCCTACGTCGTCCACTGGGACCTGGCCGACGGCTACGCCGAATCGGAGCAGCTGCCCGGCGTGCGGATACGCTACGGCGCGCACCCCGGTGTGATCGGGCTGGCGCCGTCCCGTGAGCTGCGCGAGCAGATCATCGCCAGGGAGGGCGCGCTGGCGGAGCGCGGCGGGATGGTGCTGATGCCGGAAGCGGCCGGCGCCGTCCCGGGCGGCGACATCGGCGCGCAGGGGCTGCGGACGGTCCCGCCGCGCGAGGTGGCCGGCAACATCGACATCAAGCAGATCACGCCGGGCACGAGCGTCTTCCTGCCGGTTTATGTCGACGGCGCGCTCTTCTCGACCGGCGACGTCCACTTCGCCCAGGGCGACTGTGAGGCCTGCGGCACGGCCATCGAGATGCGCTCGCGGGTGCACGTCCAGTTCAAGGTCCACAAGGGCGAGGCCGAGCGAAAGGGCATCCGCTCGCTGCACTTCATGCGCGACAGCTACTTCAACGCGCCCGAGCTGGCCGTCCCGCGCCGCTTCTACGCGACGACGGGCTTCTCGGTGACCGAAGCTGGCGAGAACCGCGGCGAGGATCTGTCGCTGGCAGCGCGCAACGCCCTGCTGGCAATGATCGCCCACCTGGGCACGCGCGGCTACGACGAGCAGCAGGCCTACGCCATCTGCAGCGTGGCGGTCGACCTGCACGTCAGCCAGGTGGTCGACGTGCCGAATTTCATCGTCAGCGCCCTGCTGCCGCTGGACATCTTCGTGTAGGGAGGCGGCGCCTGCTGGCAGCCGTCGAGCGGGACGACTTTCGTTCTGGCGCATTCCCAGGTTGCAAGCGGCCAGCCGAGCACAACCCGAAACGAGGGCGGCGATGCGGAAGCTCTGGGTGAAGGCGTGGATCACGCTGGACGGCGTCTTCGATGCCCAAACCATGGACCACTGGTGGCAGAACACCAATAGCCCCGAGAGGATGGAATACATCACCGAGGAGTACGCGAAGGGCGATGCCTATCTCCTGGGACGCACCACCTACGAGATGCTCTGGCCGGGCTGGTCCCAGCAGACGACTGGTGACGGTCCCGGGCCGATTCTGAACCGGATGCACAAGTACGTGGTCTCGACCACGCTCACCGAGGCGCCCTGGAAGGAATCCACCATCATCTCGGACAACGTGGTCGAGGAGATCGCCAAACTGAAGCAGCAGCCGGGCAAAGACATCATCATCGACGGCAGCGCGACGCTGGTGCACTCGCTGATGGACACCGACCTGATCGACGAGTACCGCTTCCTGGTCCAGCCCTTCATCATGGGCCGGGGCAGTCGCTTCTTCCCGGACGGGACGCCCCCGACGAAGCTAAAGCTCGTCGAGAGCAGGCTGCTGGATTTCGGCTCCCTCGCGCTCGTCTTCCAGCCGGACCGGCAGTGACCGTCTGATCCCGCGGAACAGCGCGCGGCCGGGCGTCATGCGGGCGCTCATGTGTATGACGGCTCACAATAATCGAATGGGGCAAGGCATGGTCGATGAGTCTGCATCCGTAACGGTCGAGACGCTGGCGGCGATCGCCGACGCCTTCAACCGGCATGACCTGGACGACATCATGAGCTACTTCGCGGAGGACTGCGTGCTGGAGATGCCGCGCGGCCCGGAGCCGTGGGGCAGCCGCCTGGTCGGGCTGGAGCAGGTGCGGCAGGGGCTGGTGAGCAGGTTCGAGGGTTTGCCCGACGCGCACTACGGCGACGACCGCCACTGGGTCTGCGGCGATTTCGGCGTCTCCGAGTGGCTGCTGACCGGCACGACTCCGGTGGGCGACAAGCTGCGCGTGCGCGGCTGCGACCACTGGACCTTCCGCGCCAAGGTCGTCAAGAAGGACTCCTACTGGAAGATAGTCGAGGGCTGATCGGCCTCGATCAATCCCCGGCCAGCCGGGCGATGGCGTCGAGGTTGTCCCAGCCCATGGCGCGCTCGCCGCGCTCGATCTCGTGGACGATCTGGACGACGGCGGCGTTGACCGGGGTGGGGATGCCCTGGCGCGCGCCGAGCTCGACGACGTAGCCGGGCTGCATGTCGACCTCGGTCGCCCGGCGCTTGACGCGCAGGTCGCGCCACATGCCGGTCTTGTCCTTGATCGCACCGCGCATGTCGTCGCCGACGGCCAGGACGGCCTTGGTGGCGCGCTGCTCGTAGTCGTCGCCGGGTGCGAAGGCCATCGGGTCGAAGACGCCGATCGGCATCAGTTGCGAGGTCTGGGTCATCGCGACGTCGTAGACCTCGCGGGCCGCCCGGCGGCAGAGGTCCAGGCCCAGTGGGTGGTTGACGACGTCGTAGACCGGCGCGTCGACGCAGGCGGTGACGAAGGCCATGCCCGCCCAGGTCATCTTGCCCCACAGGTAGCCCCAGATGTTGTCTGTCGCCTCGGCCGGCATGGCATAGCCCAGCATCTCCGCCAGCCCCTCGACGCGCGCCGTGATCTGCCCATCCAGCTCGCCGAGGTAGATCGTGCGCTCGTTGGAGAGTTGCAGCAGGCCGGGCTCCAGGTAGTCCGCCGCGAAGTGGACGAAGCAGCCGACCGTGCGCTCCTCGCCCACATGCTGGGCGATGATCGGCTCATTGATGCCGTTCTGGATTGAGACGACATAGCCGTCGTCGGCCAGCAGCGGCCCGTAGCGCTTGATGGCGTCCTCGGTGAAGTGACCCTTGACGCAGAGCAGCACGACGTCGAGCGGGCCGGTCAGGTCGTCGGCGTGGACAGCTTTGACCGGGTAGGTG